>CAZKJV010000047.1:0-11109 GCA_964553175.1 uncultured Muribaculaceae bacterium
TATGTATTATTATTTTATGTACGCAAAGTATCTCTTTTGCGACTACGCCTATTGATTTTGTTTATATAAACGGTTCAAATAACAATGATGCAAAAATGTATAATTGGTTTATTAAAGGTATAAACAAATTTCACCCGACGTTAAAAAAACAGATAGAAAAAAATTCTTATACAAAAACTCATTTGTTAAAAAATGGCAAATATGTTATTGAAGAAAAACCATCAACTTTCTTTTGGGGGTATAAAAGTCAACAAGACTTGATGTTTATGGAAGAAAGAGTTGATATTTTACGTGCAACAAGTCCGACGATTGCTTTTATCGTTCGAAATACTATTGCAGAAATTATGCATGATGCAATTTGGGTTCAAAAAACGCATAATATGATACCGATTATTCAAGATTTGGATAAAAAAGTTAAGGAAAATATTAAACAAGGTAAGAAAACAATACTTTTGGGATATTCCGCAGGGTCTTTTATTACGCTTGAATATTTGATTAATAAAATGCCATATATTAATTTGAAAGAATATTTTGAAAACGAAAATTTGGACGAAGATTTAGTTAAAATGATTGAACAAAATCCACGAAAAGACACATGTTTAATGAGTTTTGTCGGTTCAAATTTGACTAACGCAACGCCATTGGGAAAAGTTATTGTCAATAAAAATAAAGAAGAATTCAAAAAAGCATATATGAGCATGGACGAATTCACTGACAAATATTGTATTCCTGATAATTCCGTAATTGGTGTGATTAATTATGCGAGTCCAATACCTTTGTTTTATTCAGATATCACGAATAAAAATTTAGGTGCGGTAAAATATCATTATTTGATGTATAACTACTTGATTGAACACGATTTCTTTTTCTTGACGGTAAATTATGCTGATGATCCGTTAGGGTTTCCAAACGGTGTAAATTATACAAATAGCGAGATTAAAAAGTTTATTAATTTGGATTTTGATGACGAATTAGGATTTTTCTATGATTATTCTAGAAATTCAAGTCATAGAACGTTTGCTTTGGCACATACTTCTTATTGGAATACCAAAAAAAGATTTTCAAAAATAATAGTTAAAGCGTATACAGAGGGAAGAAAATATCAGTATGATAAAGATTTTCAATATAAAGCGAAAAATTCTTTGATGAATCCAAGCAAAACGCATAGAAATTAAATTTTGTTGAATAAAAATTAAGATTAAAAAGAAAAATAAAAAATTAAAAAGCGGAGTAACCAGCTCCGCTTATTTTAAAAACTCTCAACTATCTTAACTAACTATCTCATATCTCTTAATATAACCGCATACAGCATATTCTACACATATCATTCTACACTACACTGCATGCTTTTTTGGTTTGTTCTATTTAACCGCAACCAATTTTTGTTGAATACCTTGTTGAGCGTTCATCATTCTTGCACTAGCCATAGCCATGGATCTACGTTTTTTAGCACCTCTTAAAATGAATTCTACGCCGTTATAAATATTGTTTGTTGGTTCTTCGATTCTTCTTAACATATACACATCCCTTTCATTTGGTTAATGATTTCATTTAACTTACATACTTTATATCGTCAGGCTCAAATCAAAACTTTAGGGTTTTGAGTAATATGTTTACATTTTGTTACAAACTTTGCTTATAATTTTAATATTGTTTATTTTTTCTTTTTTGTGTTTTTTATTTAAGTGTTTTTTCTAAATTAATTTTATTTGTTAGATTACCACCTTGCTGTTGTAATGGATTTAGAATAATTAAAGGTGCGTTTATACGCACCATACAACTTTATTTTCGTCCAACAAATCATTGGATTGTTATACTCGGCAGAGTCGAAAATTCGCTTGTAATGATAACATGTGGTCATTGTGGAAATAATCATAAAATAGAAATAAAAATAATCCAGTTATTTCAATTTTTGTAATCTATAATGATAAAAATTAAAAACTCATATTTTGCAAAATATCTTTGATGTTTGCAGATGTCTTTTTAACTTGCGAATTAGAATATTTTATTGCATTATCAGGGTCTTTTAATCCATTACCCGTCAAGATACAAACGCATTTTGCACCTGTTTTGATAGTGTTTTTACATTTTATCAAGCCTGCAACTGAAGCCGCACTTGCCGGTTCTGCTAAAACACCCTCGCAGTTTGCAATCAATTTATATGCTTCAATAATTTCTTCGTCTGTTACCGCAGAAATTGTTCCTTTGCTTTCATCTCTTGCGTTTTCTGCTTTTTCCCAACTTGCAGGGTTTCCTATTCTTATCGCAGTTGCAATTGTTTCAGGGTTCATTATTCTTTCGCCTCGAACGATTGCGGCTGCTCCTTCTGCTTCAAAGCCCATCATTTTTGGTAAATTATTGATTTTGCCTGCCTCTTTATATTCTTTGTAACCTTTCCAGTATGCGGTTATGTTTCCTGCATTACCAACTGGGATAAAATGGTAGTCCGGAGCTTGACCTAACGCATCACAAATTTCAAATGCACCTGTTTTTTGACCCTCAATTCTGTATGGGTTTAGTGAGTTTACAAGAGTTATAGGGTATTCTTCAGAAATTTTTCTTACAACTTCAAGTGCTTGGTCAAAATTTCCTTGTATTGCAATAATTTCTGCACCATACATCATTGCTTGAGATAATTTTCCTAATGCAATATAACCATCAGGGATTAAAACATAAGTTTTTAGTCCTGCTTTCGCACCGTAAGCAGCCGCAGATGCACTTGTGTTGCCTGTTGAGGCACAAATGATTGCGTTTGAACCTTCTTCTTTGGCTTTTGTTACTGCCATTGTCATTCCACGGTCTTTAAAACTTCCTGTTGGGTTTGAGCCTTCAAATTTTAAATATATTTCCGCATCAAGTTCAAGTTTTCTTGTTAAGTTATCCGCTTTTATAAGTGGTGTATTTCCCTCATTTAAAGTTACAATCGGCGTATATTCGTTTACAGGTAAATATTCTCTGTACTTGTCGATTAAACCTTTGTAATAACTCATTTTATTGCCTTTCTTGTTTATTTGTTTATTCTTATCATGCTTGCCAATTGTTTTACGCAACTGTCTTTGATTAATTCTTTTTCAATTTCTTTTATTGATTTTTCTTTGCAAAGTTCAGTTATAATAACGATTTCAGCGGTTCCGTTTTCTGTTACTTCTTTCATCAAAATAGTTTCAATATTGATTTTTTTATCAGCAAAAACTTTTGTGATTTCTGCAATACCGCCTAATTTATCGTTGGCAATCATTCGTAAGTAATATTTGTTTTCTGTTTCATCTATCGTTAGGAATGTCGTTTTTTCGCTATCTTCGTGAGAGCATCTCATCATTGGCAAAATGTAATCTGTTGTGCCTAATTCTCTTGCGATAGATAAAATATCACCTACAACAGAGCTTGCAGTCGGCATTTCGCCTGCCCCTGGTCCTGACAAGGTAATTTGTCCAATCGGTTTACCTGTAAGAGTTACCGCATTTGTTACGTAGTTCACGTTTGCCAAAGCATAGTTTTTATCCACAAACATAGGGTGTACTCTTATATCTGCAACATCGTTTTCATCAAGGTTTGCGTATGCAATGAGTTTAATTTTATAACCTAATTCGTTTGCGTATTTTATGTCTTCTGCTTTAATATTGGTTATGCCCTCTCTATAAATATTATTGAGTTTTACTCTTCTTTTTAATGTAATTGTTGCTAAAGTGGTTAATTTGTATGCTGAATCAAATCCCTCTACATCGCCTGTTGGGTCTGCTTCTGCGTATCCTAATTCTTGGGCTTCTTTTAAAACTGTTTCGTATGAGGCTTGGTTTTCGTCCATGTTTGTTAAAATATAGTTTGTTGTACCGTTTAAAATAGCCTCAATTTTTGTAATTTTGTTACCTGCAAGAATAGTTTTAATAGGCATTATAATTGGAATTCCGCCTGCAATTGCTGCTTCATATAAAATTACAACATTTTTTTCTTCTGCAAGCTTGAATAACTCTTCACCATGTTTTGCCAAAAGCTCTTTATTTGCAGTTACAATATGTTTTTTATTGTTTATTGCTGTTTTTATCAAGTCATAAGCAGGTTGAACTCCGCCCATAAGTTCTACAACCACATCAATTTCGGGATTATTTACAATTTCTTTTGGATTTTCTGTCAAAAGAGAATTGTCTAAATCGTCAATATTACGTGGTTTATTGATGTTTTTTACTGCGATTTTTAATATGTCTACATTTGGAAAGTTTTTAAGTGTTTTAAAAACTCCGCCACCAACTGTTCCAAGTCCGATAATTCCTATTTTCATTTTATCCATTTTTTTACCCTTATTATTTACATATATTCTATAATATATGTAAATTTAAGGCAATTCTGTTACTTTACGATACTACCGTTTTCGTTAAAGTGAATTCTTTTTAGCAATTTTGTTACTTCAAAATCGCCGTAATTTTCTAATTTCTTGATTTGTTTTATGGTTTCTTCGTATAAAATAATTTTATCATTTTTGTAAAGCGTTGTTGCTGTTACATCACCAATTTTTTCAACATTCATGTGATAAACATTGTCAAATTGTTGTACTGGTTCATTCCAATTTTTTGCCATTTCTCTTGTGTATCCCGTTAACCAAAATCCTAACAAAATAATCTTACTACATTTGTAGTAAAAATGCAAGTGTTGTTAAGAGATTTTTAATAATGGTTTATATTATTAAAATGGCGGACGGTAGAAATACCGTCCGCCATTGATTTTATATTAATTCTCCGCTTATATACCAAGTTTTTGCACCTGTGATTTTGACATTTACAAATTCGCCTGTCAAATCCTTTTCGCAAGGGATATGGACAATTTTATTATTTCTTGTTCGTCCTGTGATTACGTTTTTACCTTTGTGGTTTTCAAAGTTTTCAATTAAAACTTCCAGTTCTCTACCAACAAATTTTTGGTTTGAACGTAAACAACATTCCATGTTTTTTTCGTTTAGACGTCTTAAACGTTCTGTTTTTGTGTCTTCGTCTATAAATTTGTCTACCCATTTTGCAGCTACTGTTTTTTCTCTAGGGGAATAAGCTGCTGTGTTTGAGTAATCTAAGTTTAATTCTTCCATTGCGGTTAAGGTTTCTTCAAATTGTTCTTCTGTTTCCCCTGGGAAGCCTGCAATGAAATCACTTGTGATTGTTACATCAGGAATCATTTCACGAATTTTTGTTGCAATTTCGGTATATTCTTCTCTGTTGTAACGTCTGTTCATTTGTTTTAGAACTTCGCTTGAACCTGATTGCATTGGAATATGGAAATATTCACAAACTTTGTCTAATTTTTTAGCTGTTTCAATTAAATTATCCGTAATATCCGTAGGATAAGAAGTCACAAATCTTATTCTAAATTTGCCTTCAATTGCGTTTAATTCTGTCAAAAGGTCTGCAAGTCTGTATTCACGGTCTTTGAAATCTTTTCCGTAACTATCTACGTTTTGACCTAAAAGAGTAATTTCTTTAAAGCCTTGAGAAAGTGCATCTTTTGTTTCTTTTACGATTGTTTCAGGTAGTCTTGAACGTTCTCTGCCACGTGTGTAAGGTACAATACAGTAGGTGCAAAAGTTGTTACAACCTTCTGTAATCGGTATCCAAGCGTTAACGCTTTTTACACGTTTGATTTCAATGTCTTTTTCGCCGTAAGGTTTGTCCGGACATTCGCAAATACGTGTTTCGCCATTTTCAATACGTTTGATTAATTCAGGTAATTGATAAATATTATGTGTGCCTAAAACTAAATCAACATAAGGTGCACGCTTAAAGATTTCAGCTTGTTTTTGTTGAGCAACGCAACCGCTGAAAATTATTTTTATATCTTTTCCACGTTTTTTCCATTGTCCCCATGTTCCGATTTCGCTAAACGCTTTATCTTCGCTCAATTGTCTGATTGAACATGTGTTGATTATAAGTAAATCTGCTTCTTTTGGCTCTTTTGTTTCGTCATAACCCAAGCATGAAAGCATTCCTAACATTCTTTCAGTGTCGGATTTATTCATTTGACAGCCCATTGTGTCTATAAAAACTCTTTTCATCATAAATAAATTTTAACATAAAGGAAAAATGTAGTATAATAAGTTTATGGAAAATAAAAAGAAAAAGAAGAAAAAATTTACGATTGACACAAAGAACATGGGTGTAAATATTGATAAGAATGAATATTATGAGATTATTTGTTCAAATTCAGCACACCCTGAAGATGCTTATAAAAAGTATAAAAATTAATTTTTATACCAAGGCTTGAAATTTATGATTTCAGATTTTAAATTTTGATAATTCCCGTCAAATTTTATGCATCTGTCATCAATATAAATCTATGCAAGTTCTTTTTTATCCGTAATTTCATTTACAAAGTCGTTAATTTTATTTTCTAAGACCCATTTTGAAACAAGGTTTTTATTACGTGTGGTGAAAATTTTTATTTCAAAATCCAGTGAAAGTTCTTTGTTAAAAAATATAGATTAAAATTTAATTTTCCGGTTCGTTTAATCTATATTGAAGTGCTTGGGTTATGTGCTTAGCTTGAATTTGTTCGCTTTCGTCCAAGTCTGCAATTGTTCTTGAAAGTTTTAAAATTCTGTCATAACGACGTCCTGACAATTGGTATTTTACGATTGCCATTTTTAAAACTTCTTTTGAAGTTTCATCAGGTTGGCAATATTTTTTTACCATACTTGCTGTTAATTGTGAATTTGTTAAAATTCCAGTGTTTTTATATCGTTCTTTTTGGATTTCTCTTGCTTTTATTACTCTTTTGCGGATTTCTTCCGAACTTTCAGCTTCGGTGTTTGTTTTTAAAAGTTCTTCGGTTGTTAATCTTGGGACATCAATTTGAATATCAATTCTGTCTAAAAGTGGCCCTGAAAGTTTTGAACGGTATCTTTTTATTTGAAAATCCGTGCAAGTGCATTGTTTTTCTTTATCTCCTAAAAATCCGCAAGGGCAAGGGTTCATTGCTGCAAGCAACATAAAATCGGCAGGGTATTTTATTGAATGTTTTGCTCTTGAAATTACGACTTCACCGTCTTCAAGCGGTTGACGTAGAACTTCCAGTACGTTTCTTGGAAATTCTACGATTTCATCTAAAAATAAAACACCTCTATGTGCTAAAGTTATTTCACCAGGTTTTGGGTTTCCGCCACCGCCTATAATCCCATTTGCAGATGCTGTATGGTGAACCGCTCTAAACGGGCGGTTTTTCATCAATGGATTATCTTTTGCTAAAAGTCCGGAGATACTATAAATTTTGGTTAACTCTAAGGCTTCTGAAAGTTCTAACGGTGGTAAAATTGATGCAAAACATTTTGCCATAAGAGTTTTTCCAGACCCTGGTGTGCCTGTCATTAACATATTATGACCGCCTGCTGCTGCAATTTCTAAAGCTTTTTTTGCTTTTTGTTGACCTTTTACATCTTTAAAATCGTAGGCGTAATTTTCAGAAATCCCACTTTTTAAATATTCTTGTATATCCGTTTTTACCGTAGGTAGCGGAGTTTCAATAAAATGATTAACAACATCATTCAAAGTTTTTGCACTCAAAATTTCTATGTCTTCGCATAAAGATGCCTCTTTTGCGTTTTGTTCGGGAACAATTACTGATTTTATTCCGTTATTTTTTAAACCTATAACAAGTGGCAAAACTCCGTTAACTTCTCTAAGTGTTCCGTCAAGTGAAAGTTCGCCCAAAAATCCCATATTAGAAGTTTTTTCTTCTTGGATAATTCCTTCTTCTATCAAAATTCCGACTGCAATCGGCAAATCAAAGTTTGTACCCTCTTTTTTTATGTCCGCAGGTGCAAGGTTTATTACAACTTTTTTTTGTGGAAAACTAAAAGACGAGTTTTTTATTGCAGAGCGAACACGTTCTCTTGCCTCGTTAACTGCAACATCAGGCAAGCCAACAATAGAAATTGACGGCAACGAGTTTACTAAATCAACTTCCACTTCTATTTTATATGCGTCAAGACCGATTACGGTTGATGTTATAACTTTGCAAACCATATATAAATTTTACAACAAAAATTTAATTTTAAAGAACTAAAAAGAAAGAAACAAAAAATAAAACTCCCAATTTATTATAAATTGAGAGTTTTATTGTGTTATAAATAATAAGATTATTATTTAATGTTAGCAAAAGTCCATGCATCAAATGTTGGACGAGTTAAGTTTACGTCTGCTTTATCTTTGCCTGCACCTTCTGTATCGTGAGCAATTGAACGGTATAATCTGTTATAATATTCAATTACCATACGGTCAGAATTGAAGTAACCTTCAGCAGTTCTGATTGCTTGACGCATCAATCTTGCCCATTCTTCTTTATTGTGGTAATAAGTCGGAATGATTTCTTTTTCGATTGTGTCCATAATGTATTCATGGTCTTTCCAGTGACGATCTTCCCATGGAATTTCATCGTCTAATCCTTCGTATTCTACTGTGTAACCGTTGATACCGTTGAATGTACCTTCAACTGTCCAACCGTCATAGATTGATAAGTGTAATGCACCGTTTGCGTTAGCACTCATACCAGAAGTACCTGATGCTTCAAATGGTCTTAGAGGTGTATTTAACCAAATATCTGAACCACGTTTCAACATACCGCTTAATTGTAATTCATATCCAGGTAATACAACAACGTTTTTCATTGAGTGAGAACGATTCAACAATTTGTTAAACATTTCACGACCCATAACATCATCTGGGTGGAATTTACCAGCGAAGATGATTTGTAATTTGTCTGCATCTAATAATTTTGTGATACGGTCTTTGTTCATCAAAATTAACCATGCACGTTTGTAATCAGCAAATCTTCTTGCCCAAGTGATTGTTAATACATCAGGGTTAAATCTTTTACCTGCTTTGTTTGCGATATATTTGAATAATTCAACTTTCATTTCACGTTTTGCAGCTAACAATTCGTCAAATGTTTTTTCGCCGTTCATTCTTCTATCTTGCCAATAGTGTAAGTTTACAGCGTTAGTGATTGCTCTGATAGGGCATCTGCCTTCAACCCAATCCCACATTTTGTTTGAAACAAGACCGTGTAATTGAGATACTGCGTTTGCAATACGGCTCATTCTTAAGGCTGCTACTGTTAATGAGAAGTTTTCTCCGCCAAGTTCAATTGCTTTTTCTCTTGAGCAACCTGCGAAGAATCCACCTTCCATTAATGTGTCTATCCAGTGAACTTCATTACCTGCTGCAACCGGTGTGTGTGTTGTGAATACAGTTCTTTTCTTAACTTCATCTAAATCACCTTTGAATTGTCTTAATAATTCAAAAGCAGCTGGAAGTGCGTGACCTTCATTCATGTGAATAACGTCGAATTTGTATCTCATTGCTTGTAAAATTTTGATACCACCTACACCAAGGATAGTTTCTTGAGCAATTCTGATTTTTTCATTTCCGTCATATAGTTTGTGAGAAATGCTTCTTGCCCATTCGCTATTGCCTTCAATATCGGTTGTTAATAAGTAAACAGGGCATGAACCAAATAATTCAGGTTCTACTCTGTATGCTTTTACTTTTACTTTTTCGCCAAAAGTATCAACTTCTACTTGAACACCTAAATCTGTTAAGTAATCATAGTATTTTCTAATGTAAGATACTTCTACTTGTCCATTTTCGCCAATTCGTTGGTCATAGTAACCGTAAGACCAAAGCATTGTTACACCTACCATTGGCATTTGTAAGTATCCTGCTGATAACATGTGCGAACCAGCTAAGAAACCTAAACCACCTGAATATGTGCTTAAAGATTGGTCTAATGCAATTTCCATTGACAAGTATGCAACTGATGGTAATGACATAATCTTTAATTCCTTCTGTTTTTTGTTGTGTACTCTATGCAGACAAAATGAGTCCGCATTTAAAAGCATAACATAAATATTAGCGTTTTTCTAATTTTGTTATTTTGTAACTTTAAAATTCCTAAAAACCATGATTATTATTGAAAATTTGGACGTTAAGAAATATTAAGATTTATCGTAAAATCTCTCTTACAATGTCTTCTGCTTTAAATTGTAGGCATGACAATTTGTCGCATGTTGTTTGTCTGTGATCCCATAAGCAAGGTTTTATCGGACAATCATCATTTGTTTTTAAAGGAGTTACAAAATCTGCTTGCGGTATAAGTTTTTTGTCGTCTGTTGAGCCGAAAATTACATAAGTTCTTGTTTTTGTACCTACTGCAATGTGTAGTGGTGCGGAATCCGAACATATAAATTTTTCGTATTTTGTGATTAATTTTGCTAAATCCATAAGATTTTTTGTTTTGCCGTAATAGTTTTCAAAATTAGGATTGTTTAATGGTTCTACGATTTGCAAAATCTTATTAACAACTTCTTTATCGTCAGGACCGCCTGTTAACGTTACTTTTTTGCCGTTTTCTAACAATAATTTTATAACTTCAGCCCAAATTTCAGGGGTAATTGTTTTAATCATATTTTTTTCAATACTCATTTTACTTACTCCGGGGTGAATTAAAATTGAGTTTTGAAGTTTTTCCTTTATTTCTTTTTTTATTTCACGCTCGTGTTCATCTTCTTTGATAATAATTTCAGGTACATCAGTTCTGATGTTTGTAATATCTCTGATTAAATCGTGATACATTAAAGATGCGTATTGTTGTTTGTTTAGAGGTACGGCTTTTGTTAGTAATTTTCTGCTTAAATTACCTGTATCGTAACCATATCGGTTTTTTATGCCTGTTAAGAATAATAATATTGATATAAGTTTGTTTCCGCCCGCAGAAATCACTGTATCAAATTTGCCGAAACGAGCTTTGAAAAGGAGTTTTAGCATTTCAAAATATTTATGTTTTCCTTTTGGATTTATTAAAATTAAATCGTCAATTGTGTCAGTAAGGTCCTTTATTCCTTTACTTCTTGGTTCTAAACATAAAGTAATTTTGCTTTGCGGAAATTCTTTTTTTAATGAAATAAGTGTTGGTAAAAATAAGATTTCATCACCAATTCCGCCAAAATTTATAATTAAAATATTTTTCATAAAAACCTCGTTTCTTGAGTAATTATACCAAAAAAACAAAAAGACGATTTTTGTTTTTTCTGGTTCGCAATGACTGGAATTTGGTCGATTAGTCCCACTTTATGTC
>CAZKJV010000048.1:0-4895 GCA_964553175.1 uncultured Muribaculaceae bacterium
ATATAAATATATTTATACTTATATCCATAGGATATGCCGCACACGGCACTTCGCTACGCTCAGAGTCACTATTTCTATCCACTCTTCCTGAGTAGAAAATTATCCTGCAATTTTTCAGACCACTGTTCCCTCTGTAATTTAAGTGTTTCCTATGTCGGCACTTATGGCACGGTACACTCTCCTCAGCAAAAACTGTCCTAAAATATTTTACTTGGCACAGTCACACACAGAGAAAATTCCATTTAAGGGTGGGGTACGACTATAGGCACAGGGACTCACTCAAAAATAGTCCTCTACTATAAACTTACTATAAAATACTATAAATTAAACACAAAACACTTAAAATCATTCTTTGCGACTTCTCACGCAAAATTTTATCAATCGGCAACATAAGCACAAAAATTTTACAGAGACAAAAATTTTCTATGAATTTTTTATTCACTATATACGGCACTATATACACTACTACATATAGTGGTATATTCTCAGCACAAACACTATATACAGTGGTATTTCTCAGGCTCGGCACTATGGGGAGCTTAAAACACCACTACACAGCACCTCTCTGTATATGCCTAATCTCTGAGCAGGATAGGGGCTTCCTCTATATAGGGGTATATTCCTACGGTATAGCCTTATATAGTAGCCGCCATTCCTTTTACATATAACCACAAAAATAGCGGCTCACAGACCGAAATCTGCAAACCGCTTATTTTCAATATTCAAGACCCTTTCTATCACACTCATCAGACACTTCTCGTAATGTATCTACCAACTCCAACAGAAGCTCTAAAGGAAAGTTTACTCCTTTTCTTGTGAAGCCTGTAAAACGCTCAGTAGTGACATAGTGCCTTATGTCTACACAAGGGAGACCATACTCTCCACCTCGTTTTACACTTATAACAAGCTTTCCGTTCTCGTCAAGGACTATCTCTTTCGGCTCTATTTCGTCCTTGTACTCATCAGAAGGGAGTCTCCCCTCACTTTTTGAGGTCTTTTCCACAGTCTTTTTCTGCTCAGGCTCTACAAAAGTCCTCTTGATTTTTCTTGCTACTTTGATTGCCATAGCTCTTTCACTCTCTTTCTTAAATTTTATTAAAGCACCGTTAAGCACTTTGTATGAGTCACAAGTCAAAGACTTATGACCCACGGCAAAATGTTTAACTCAATCGGTCATAAGTCCTTTCGCTGATAGGAGTTAAATAGTAACTTTCTCCTGTCGGGCTGTCGTGGTGAGAAAGACTGAAGTACAGTCCCTTACCACCATTTAGCGAATACACACTTGCACACCAATCACAGTTAGGTACAAAACTGTTTAAGAAGTTCTGTCCTACTTTCTCGCTGTCTTCGTCTATATCGCACTCAAAGACTTTATAACCACTTAGGTTTCTCCACCCCATATTATGAGCAGAACACTTCACATAGCCACTCTTAAAGCGTTGCTTTACAAGCTCTCCGAGAGCTATAACGAAGTCCTCATACTCAAACTCATCGGGGTATGGGTCAATCTCCAATAGAGGTCTCTTACTTATCATCATTGATATGTCCCTCCACGCACTTTCTACAGTCATACCCACATCTTTCACAATCTATAGGAATAGGCTGTCCTTCGACTTCACAGACATACTCAGCAGGACATCTGTTTTTATTCATAATCTCCTGAAATTTCATCTCAGTCATTGACAGCACCTCCAAATATCTGCTCAAATGCTTTATCTTCAAGAAGAAGCTTTTGTCCGGCATTAAACTCTCCACCAAATATTCTTTCAGCGGCTTCAGCTTTGATGACTACCATTCGCATAGTGGGATAAATCTCAGTGTTTCCGTCTTTCTGAATAGGTGGTCTGTAAGGAACAGGACGCACCGTAGTTGCTTCAAGAACAGCTACACCTTGACTCCACTGTGCTTTGCACTCATCACAAGGCTCATAGTCCAATACACAGTGCATAGGAGCTTGTGGGTCTTCACCTTTAACATTAGTCTTAATGCGACCCATAAGAGCTATTTCATTCTTCTCTTTTCCACACCAAGCACATACGGGGATTGTAGGGTTAAGTCCGTGCTTAGGACTTAAAGGAATACTTTTTGCCATTTGACATCTCTCACTCTCTTTTAATATTTTGACCTGTCTCATCAGTTGTAGGTGGTCAGCTCTACAAGACCCTCCGAAAAGGGTTTCGACTATGCAATTCTGCGTGTTTTGCCGTTCACACACTCAAAGTACACATATCCTAACTCGCTACAGTCAGGAGCGTCAAGGTTTTCTACCCAAGCTAAACTGCCCCGTGGGTTCATCTTGCCACTCTTCAATGTCAGTTTAGACTTATCCCTTACGAATGTAAGACAAGTACCAAACATAGTGTTGTTGCAGGTAAACCACTTAATGCTCTTATCCTTGTCACTGTTGTACTTACAAACAGCATTATCGACCACCTCTTTAGTCTTTGCTTCATAGTCATAGTGGTATTGACCACCAAGAGTATAAAGAATATACCCTACGAGGTGTGTTAAATGCTCCTCGCTCTCAACTGCTACAGTAAAGCCCATAAGTGCGGCTTCTGCGTCAGCGTTCCATTTGCTCTGTTGCTTTGTCATATTAGACTCCTCACTCTCTTTAATTTGCGGACTGTCTCATCAGGTACAGTAGTCCATCTCTGTACGACTCCCTTTCGGGAGTTTCGACTGTTAAATGAATGGCAAGTTTCCAATGAAGTCAGCGTCTTGACTCTCAATGAGTGCCTTTGCTAATTCGTGGCTTGCTTCATTGCGTCCGTCATATCTGTACTCATCAGAAGCACAGGTACAGAGCCAATGAATACACAGTCGGGTGAAAGACTGTTGAAGAGTCCTGTGTTCATTGCTCATTGCTTTGCAGAACCCTTCATAGTCAAAGGTGAAGCTGTTAAGCATTTCAGACACCTTTTGGGCGTTCTCTTTATTCTTAGCGTCTCTCATTGTCCTCATCCTTTCTAACAACTCTCTTAGAGGGGAAGAGCCAATTATAGAGCTTGTCTGCTACTACGAGCAAGATAAGACCTATCAGGCACTGTACCCAATTAAGAGTTACTGTTATGTAGGAGTCAGACAGAATACCACCGAGTATTAAAAACACACTCAGGACTGCTACACCATACAGCACAGCTTTGACAATGTTTCTCACCATTTTTGCTTTTTGCTTTTCGTTCATTTTGCTTTCCTCACTCTCTTAAAATCACTTGACCTGTCTCATCAGTATCGGGTGGTCATTTCCGATAGACAAGAGAGGACTGTTGCCCTCTCTCGTTTCGACTGTTTACGCTTCATCAACCACTTCGTAAATCTCAAATTCGAGACCTGCGGAGTATCTCATCATAAACTTGCTACCGTCATTTGCTTCGCACTCAGTAGGTACGAGGTCTTCCTCCATAAAGCGGAACATTGCTTCCGTGTAGGTAGACAGAGCATAAATGCGGTCAACACCCTCGCACACATAAAGTGCCTGAAGAGTGTCAAGGTCATACGGGAAGCCACCCTTCGGAACAGGTACTTCATAGGTCTGACCATACGCAAACTCTTTGATGTGACGCTTAGTCCAATAGCAAGCAAAGATGAGGTTCTTATCCGAGTCGATTGCTTCACGAATTTCCTTTACAGTATGGTACTTGTCAGGACAAGCAACAAGCTTGCCAAGAGACTCGTGGTCAATCTCTTTCGGGAAAATTCTTGCCATAGGCAAATCTTTCTTAGTAAGACCGTCTGTAGTCTCAACAGCAGGAGCGTCCTTTTTCTTAGAAGCCGTCTTCTTGACGGTTTTCTTAGGAGCAGGAGCTTCCTCTTCGGTCTCTTCCTCATCAGCTTCGGCTTCTTCAGTCTTAGCTTCCTCGACAGGCTCAGCAGACTTTTTCTTTCCGAGCTTCGGCTTCGGGCTGTTCTCCATTGCTACAGGCTGAGGAGCAGGAGCAATAAAGCCCATAATCTCTTTAGCCAAGTCATAGAGGTCACTCTTAGAAACTTCCGCTTCGTTCTTCTCAACACCCTTCAAGGTGTACTGAATACGAGAAGCGAGGTTCTCCTCAGTGATTGCTTTCACCGACTCACGGATAAAGTCAATGAGTCCTTTCTTAGTGGTCTTTGCGTTGATAGTTGTGTTTGCCATAATGTTTACACTCTCTTTCTGCCTTTCGGCTTGTAATATTAGGTAGTGATTTTATCACCCCTATTAAACACACTAACCTCTTTAATGTGTTTAAGAGGAGTGATAAAGTTACCTTCATCACTCAGAGAGTGAGTGAAAGAGTCTTTTCTTCCGTGTTCTTCGTCTCGCAGGTTCTTCCTCCGATTTTATCTACTCGCTATTTACGGCTCTCCACTTTCGTGGGTCACGGCTATTGAGAGGTACGACCCTCTGTCGTGTTCGCTCGTAGAGACTTCTCACTGTCCTATTCACTTGTCAAAGTTCGTTCACAGCTTCCTAAAGTCGTAAGTTCGGGTCACTGTCAGGCTTCGCCATTTTCAGGCTACCCTGTTCGTGGGTGTCGGTTCGCTGTGCGTGCTGATGTTCGCTTGCGTTCCGTCTTCACTGTCAACGGTCAGGGCTTGTACACATTCACGGCACTGCCGTCTGTGCTGTCGCTCATCTCATCGACTGTATACAGTATAGCACACATTTTGACGCTTTGCAATAGGTTTTTATGAATTTCATAACTTTCAGCGTTCTATACAAAAACAGAGGCTGTTTTTTGTGCATATTGTACATAAGGTCTCAACGGTTGCGACTGTCTCACGCTGTCAGAGCGTCAGAGACGCTGTCAGAGCGTCAGAGACGCTGTCAGAGCGTCAGAGACGCTGTCAGAGCGTCAGAGACGCTGTCAGAGCGTCAGAGACGCTGTCAGAGCGTCAGAGACGCTGTCAGAGCG
>CAZKJV010000048.1:4995-6436 GCA_964553175.1 uncultured Muribaculaceae bacterium
AGGGACGCTGTCAGAGCGTAAGGGACGCTGTCAGAGCTAAAACAGGCAGACAGAGAGACAGCACGACAGTCCTTGTGTATGTACACGAGTTAAACAGCTCAGTCCGCACACGCTCACAGGTGTCCTCTCACACATTGCTCACCACTCGTATGACTTGGTGTCACTCTCCACACTCGTAAGTCTTCCACACTATTCTCACGCACCTCTTTTGCAAGAGTGCCACAGGTGGTGGAAATGAGAAAGACCCAAGCAGGGAGAGTGATACCTGCTCAGGTCATAGTCCGTATGTTATATAGTCCTTTGTATCTTACGAGGTATTATCTTTCCTACCGTCCTCACCTCGTTGGTAGGAGGTAGTGGACTTGCCGCCACTCCAATAGGAGTGACTGCCCTTACCTTTTTCTTTGCGTGGTGGTAAGGAGTGTCCTGCCTATTGTCTTTAAGTGCTTGTGCCACCACACCTCTCACGAGGTCATTAAAGACTAAGTGTTTTCCTTTTAAGTAGTCCTCTTGTCTTTGAGTTAAAGTGGAGGGGCAAACTCTCCCACCGTCACTAAGTCCTCTAAGTACTCTATACACTCTGTCCTCTGTCTTGTACTTGCGTACATACTTATAGATAGTCCTCTTTAACGGTTCTAAGTCACTGCCACAAGCAATACAGTAGTGAGTGTCCTTGACTATGAGGTTGTACCACTGAGGTGACACCTCTATGATATAGAATAGGTCATACATAGTATAGTCCTCCTAATAGATATAGTAAGAGTCACACCACGAGGACTATGAGTCCGAGTGAGTGTGTTGGTCTTATGACCAAGTGTTGTATATAGTAATAGATATAGAGGACACCACTAAAGAGAGTGGTATAGGGGTGTCCTATAGTGTAATAGATATAGTACCCTATACACTATGGAGTTATAGTACTCCCTATATCTATTAGGAGTATAGACACTTAAACACTACTATTACCGCCCATTCTGTAAAAAGTTGTGGAGAAATTTATAGTCCACAAGTGCTGATATTACAGTGTTGAGGACTTGTGCCAAGTCTTATACTCCTGTGTTGTGGGTGTGTATCTCTGAATAGATATAGAGACCCACATAAAAGAGGTGTTAAAAGACCTAATAGATATAGTACACGACACTAAAAGGACTTAAATGACCACTGTTGATGAGACAGAAACAGGTCTTAAAGACCACATAAGTGGTGGTCTAAAAGAGTGCCGTGGAGAGTGAATAGGTCTTTTAACTGTATATATTATAGCATACCTGACACTAAAAGTCAAAACTCTAAATAAGTCCTCACCACTGTATTTTCAGCACTTGTTGACTTATAATCCACCACTGCCTACCACTGCTTTCGCAGTCCTTTTGCAAAAGACCGTCCGAGGTAACAGGTAGTAACAGGTAGTAACAGGTAGTAACAGGTAGTAACAGGTAGTAAC
>CAZKJV010000048.1:6536-10651 GCA_964553175.1 uncultured Muribaculaceae bacterium
AGGTAGTAACAGGTAGTAACAGGTAGTAACAGGTAGTAACAGGTAGTAACAGGTAGTAACAGGTAACAGGTAGTAACAGGTAACAGGTAGTAACAGGTAGGTTACGGGTGTGTATAAAGGCGTATAGGTGTTTTGGAGTACCTGTGACAGTATATCTATAGTATCTACTACTATCTATACTACTATATCTATATCTATTTATGCCGATACACTACTTTCTTCCCGCCGCTTTTCAAAATTTTTGTTATGAAAAGTGCTTTAACCTTTACTGTTCTTACTATATCACTGTTAGTCCTCTGATAGTGTCGGCTCTGTATAGTTATTTACTTCATAACCCTCGCTCACCCAAAATTCTCTCTTTCAGGTGTATAAATGGAGTAATCAATCCTGTCAATTTTCTCTAAAGAGGTGCAATAGAACTTACCTACTATTCGATATATGTTATCTGTCCTAACTCTAAACACTCTTAGTCCTGAGAGTACATATCTAACTTTAACAAGGTACTCTTTCATTACCGCACCTCAATTCGACTTCTTGTCGTGCTTAATATCAAACACAGGAAGCTCATAGTCCGTGTTATTTGCTTCATTATAGGCTCTTACCACTTCGACTTGCTCTTGGGTCAGTTTCTCGGCTACAGCCACTGCAAGCTTGTAATCTGAATACAGGCAGTTACCCACAGAGTACTTATTAGGGTCAGGGCAATTAAAATTATCACATTCTCCCGAGAACATATAGGACGGAACTTTCTCCGTCTTGTACTCGTTGCTGTAAGAATTGTAATAACCTCTGCCACTCTTATGATAAAGCTCATATCTTACTTTAGGCTTCTCTCCTTTGTACTGCCAATCAGAGTTACTGATAAAGTGCTCAATGGAGTATAGTCTGTATCTCCGCACAAAGAACCCGTGGACTTTCAAAGTTTCAGTTTCCTGCTGACATACAGGGCATTTGAATGTAATTCCATTGACTGTCAATTCTTTCTTTCCTTCACAAACTCTGCACTGCCTATGGTAGTATTTGAAATCGGTAGGCTCTACTTTATAGAATACATCACCAAGCTTAACTTCAATGCTCATTATTATCTACCTCTTTGTTTCTCAATTCATAGAAATCAGGGGTCTTAATCACTGCCGCAGTACAGCAGTTAGCTACCATACCAAACATTAAATCTCCGGCTCGGGTCTTTGTAAGCTTCAGGGCAGGTTTACCTTTCTCACAGTAGAAAGTTTTGGTGGAATTATCAATCCTCGTGACATACTCAATAGAGTTGTCATCGTGCAGAATTGCCACATAATAAGTATATTTCATACTGCACCTCACTTACACGCTTCCATAAGAGTACGATACTCGTCAAGCATACTCTTCAAAGTCGGGTCTTTCTCCGCAAGAGCTTCATAGAGAGCAAGCTCCTGAGCTTCACGAATACGCTGTTCCATACTACGCTTCAACTCAACGGCTTTCTTCACGGCTTCCTTACGAGCAAAGAATTGAGAGAAGTCTACACGACATACAATCTCACGACCACACTGTACTTTCTTCTTATCCTCTTCATTAGTAGACAGAGCTACAACTTTCGCAAGGGCAAAACCGTGATGACCTGTATTGACTACAACAGAGTCATCCTCTTTAATTTCAGGGTCATAGAGAGAATAAGAATATACTCCTGTCTTCGGATTATCAAGGAACTCAACCTCAGCTACAACAAAATTATTAAACATCTTAATTTCCTCACTTTCGTAATTGTTTTCAAAATTGATACTTGTTACTTCAAACCAAAACAAACCTTTTCCGCTACTTGGATTAGAATGGTTATCAAGCTTCACACCATACATAATATGATTGTGACGCTTAAAGGTCTGCTGTACTTCTCCCACTTCGTCTTTATATTTACTTCGGTATTCGGAGCGTGGGAGAACCACTACTCGGCAACCTACTTCATATTTAGGAGTCACATATTTCACCTCCTAAATCTCGTATCTGACAAGCTCGTCTCTGCCAAACACATTAAGGGCTTCGGCAACAGTGCTACAGTCAACAGTAATATCCTCATCTCTGAGAATAACACTGAGACTCTTATCAAACCTTGCACAGATATAAGCTACTCTACCTGACTTGAAGTAACACATAGCACTATGCAAATCGTCCTTGTTTCTGTTGCGAATTAAACGCTTCAACAATGCTTCAAGTTCCATACAGTTATCTCTCGCTTTCATAAGTATAAATTTTATTTCCGTCTTTATCAAAGACTTCTGTAGTAAGCTTGCCGTTGTATTCACGGCTGACTACTTTAAGGACTTGTACAATACCACCGTCATCTCTTTGGTAGATGTTTGTGGTCATACCTCCTTCTTTGTTTCGAGGACCGCCACCGAGCATAGTCTCACGACCCTCAATGTCAGCTTCTACATAGAAATTTCTTACTGCCATATTTAACACTCTCCTTTCTGAAGCTCTGATTTCGTGGGCTTCTTCATACTTATATTATAGCATAAAAGAGCTATGCAGTCAAACACCACATAGCTCTTTCGGATTACTCTGCCTTACTACAGGCAGGACAGAAGTAACTTGGACTACCTTCCGGCAGTATTGCTCCACAGTTAGCACAAGTAGCGTTAGGGTATCTCCTCATAGATTTAGAAAGAGCAGTCTCAAAACCATACTTTTGCTCAGCTTCTGACGGAGTATCAGTCTTTCGGCATTTTGCCACTTTATTTTCAATCTCTACAGGAATATACTGACGGAGAGAAGTCCACAGAGTCTCAAAGAGAGTGTCGAGATGAGGTGGACTCCAACAGTCACTTCTACAAATAAAGATATAATCAAAATCAAGCTCCTTTAGTTCTTCTACTGTGCAGAGCTTACACAGGGCTTTCTCTCCACCGATAGTATCTTCATCACTATCTTCACGCTTGACCCAAGAGTACTGCATATTCGGACGCTGTTCAAGCAAGCTATTAACCCAATTACCGCAGTTGACTTCTTCACTACCTGTCTTATAGTGGTACATATCGTGATGAAAGTCCACATTATAAAGTTCAAACTCTTCGTCCGCAGTCGTGCGTTGTAGCACAAACTCATAACACCAACGATGACTTACCGTAATAAGTACTTCTCTATGGGGATTTGCCACAAGACTGTTTACATACTTCATTGAAAACCGCTTAAAGATGTCAAACATTGTCTTAAAGTCTTCTTTAAGAACTCCTATATTGTGAAGCTCAGGAGAGCAAGCATAACGAGAGTTCCAAATAAAATCTTGCAGGTCATAAGAGATATTCTCATTACCACCGTCAGGAAATAGAGTATATCTTTGATGTGCCGTAGCATTTACAAAATAGTCCCAATCAATAGACAGTATTCTTTTCATCTATTTCACCTCACATACTTCTTTCAATGCTTCAATAAGAGACTCTACCGACAAATCTTTAGTGTACTTAAAATCAGTGCTATCGTCCTCATAAGAACAATAGATAACATAATGAGGATTTTCTGAACCCTCTCCGTCTGACTTGTAAACATCTATGCTTATGTCCGTATCATCTTCATACTTTTCAAGAAGAAAATACCCACTTGAGTCGGTGCAATCATTAAAACCGCAATTCTCTAACAGAGTCACAATAGACTTAGCCGTTTCAGCTATATTAGCTTTATGCGTTACTAATTTCATAGTTATCTCCTTGTTAAACGGTCAAGCAAGTCATTATACATACGCTCATACATAACAGCTTTAGCCGCTTTCTCTTTAATAGTTTCATTCGCTTCCTTAGCAACAGCAAGCTCTTTCATCGTACAGTCCAAATGGTATTTAAGCTCTTTAATTTGAGCGTCCTTATCGTCAGGAGTAGTTGAAGTACTTACAGGAGTATTACCGTCAAAGAGGTAATCAACACCTAAAGAGATAGTAAGTGCTTTATCAACTGCGTCCATAATGTCATCAGGAAGTCGGCACATAAAGTCGCCAACACGCTCCTTAGAGATTGTGGTAATCTGCTCACAAAGAATAGTCGAATTGATACACTGTCCTCTGTCAACTTTAATGTGGGTTAGGTAACGGCTTCTTCTCCTGAAGAGTAAGATAGCAAATCTCCACGCATTCGCTGTGTTCATTGTTG
>CAZKJV010000049.1:0-10394 GCA_964553175.1 uncultured Muribaculaceae bacterium
GTCTATAACTCCTCGGTCAATATTCTTTGATTTAGGGTTATCAAAGAATATTGACCGAGGAGTTATAGACGGCTACAACAGTGGCGTACTTAAATCCACAAGCCTTTGTGCAAATGGTGAAACCTTTGAAGCGGTTATAAATGAAATAATTCCTGAATGTCCGGAATTATGTATCGGAGTTCACTTAAACATTATTGAGGGTAAAGCTCTTTCACCTTATGAAAAAATTTCAATGCTCGTAAACAAAAACGGCTATTTTAATAACAGTTGGACTCAAATTCTCGCAAAATCCTTCAACAAAGAATTTTTAAACCAAGTTGAAATTGAATTTAGAGCACAAATCGAAAGAATTACCGCTCATTTCCAACCGGCTCACATAGATTCTCATGTGCATACTCACGGGATTCCAAATATTTTTAATATAACTTGCAAACTCGCTCAAGAATACAATATACCTTATGTAAGAACTCAATTTGAACAACCTTATATAACCCCAATAATCGGAAAACATTTGAATTTAAAATATCCGATAAATCAAATAAAAGTGGCGTTATTAAACTCTTTTACTTTGAAAAATCTTAAAACATTAAAAAAATATCCGACACTAAAAACAAACAAATATCTTGTCGGTGTGAGTTATACAGGAATGATGGACAACAATACGGTAGAAAACGGATTGAGAATTTTCAAAAAAGATGAAAATGTTCTTGTAGAGGCTCTTATCCACCCTTATTATAACGAAAAACAAGACGAGTATTTAATTACACAAAACAAAGATATGAAATTTAAAATAGAAAATTTCGGCTTTGAATTTACTACATATAAAAAACTTGTTGAAAATGAATATGAAAAAATTTAGTATCATTTTAATAATAAGTATGCTGATAATTTTTACATCATGCATACTTTACACAAAGAATTCGGTAAAAGTAATCAAAGTTTATTCACCGTCGCAAATTGCACTCGATTTAAACAAAAATGGAAAAGTTGAAGCAAACGAAAAATTCACTGTCGACGGAATTACAACATTTACATCAAAAACCAGTGCATCTCAAAAAAACTTAGCAGAAAGTATGGGGGTTGATGAAGAAACTGCCCTTGCAATAGGATATTTTGCAGAAAAATATGCTCAAAGTTTGCTTGAAGATAAAAATGTAAAATACAAAAAACTGGATAATAAAAATGTTATAATCAAATTAAACGGCAAAAATTATAATAAAATCATTAAAAATTCACCATTTGCAATAAAAAACAAACAACCTGCAAATAAAAAAGGATTTGAAAAACAAATTAAACTTGCAAAAACTTATCAATTAAAAATTTACAATAACAAAAGCAACAAATATCACCGATTAAATTGTAAATACGGTCAACTTGCACACGATTTTGTAATTATACCCAAAAACCAACTTCCAAAAGAAGCTCAAGCTTGCAAAGTTTGTGAAGACGCTGTTCAAAAAGTTGTAAACACACCTAAAAACAATCAATTTTCTGAAGAACAAGAAATAATTAAAACAACAAAACCTGAAAAATTTGAACTTTCTCAAGAAAAAATAAAAATCTTTTTAACAGATTTAACTACAATGTTTACTCCAAATTCAAAATGCACAACAAATTACTGTTTAGCTCTTGTAGAACAAATCAACAATACAAACAAAACAATTGATATGGCACTTTATGGCTATACAGATATTCCGGACATCACAATTGCATTACAAAATGCTATAAAAAGAGGTGTTTCAATCCGACTTGTTTATGATGTAAACGCAAACGGGTCAAATTTTTATCCGGATACATTTAATCTTGCAAGCCTTTTGAACGGAAGCAAAGCAGATTATGGCGAACCTAATTATCAAAGTTCAATTATGCATAACAAATTTTTTATTTTTGATAGAAAAGTTGTACTTACAGGCTCTGCAAACATAAGCACAACAGATATTTCAGGGGTTAACTCTAACGCAATAATTTTAATAAAATCCTCTGAAATTGCGGAAATTTATGAAAAAGAATTTAATCAAATGTATGAAAATAAATTTCACAACAAAAAATCAAAAATTGAAAATACAGAAAATATTTTACTGGGAGATTCCATTGTTTCAGTATATTTTTCACCACAAGACAACATTATTGATACAATCTTAATTCCATATATCAACAATGCAAAAAATTATATTTATATTCCGACATTTGTAATTACACATAAAAATGTTACACAAGCACTAATTAACGCTAAAGAACGAAATGTTGACGTAAAAATTATTCTTGATGCAACAAACGCAAATAACACACACACCACACACGAAAGACTAAGACGACACGGAATTGAAGTTAAAACAGAAAATTTTGCAGGAAAAATGCATTCAAAAAGTGTTATTATTGATGACAAATACACTTTTATCGGCTCAATGAACTTGTCTAAGAGCGGAACATCAAGAAATGATGAAAATATTGTTTTAATTGAAAATCCTAACATCGCAAAATTTTATAAAAATTTCTTTTTATATGTTTGGAAAAAAATTCCAGAAATTTGGCTTACAAAAAATGTTGCAAGCGAATCTCACGACTCAATTGGTTCTTGCTATGACGGAATAGATAACGATTTTGACGAAAAAATAGATTTTGAAGACTCCGGTTGTTTGCAAAAGAAATGACTTTTTAAACAACTCAAAAGTTCGAAATTTACTCACAATCCTCGTCAATATAAAAATATGCTTGCGGGTGAGAACATAACGGACAAATATGCGGTGCAGTTTCGCTAAAAACATGAAAACCGCAAACGCCACATTCCCAAGTTACAGCTTTTTGAGATTTAAAAGCATTATCCTTTTTTAAATCGTCAAGATATTTGTCGTATCTTGTATTATGATGTTTTTCTACCGTTGCAACTAATTCAAAATGTCTTGCAATATCATTAAACCCCTCTTCTTTTGCTGTTTTTGCAAATTTTTTATACATCTGTGACCACTCGTAATTTTCACCTTTTGATGCATCTTGCAAATTTAACAGCGTATCTTTAATTTCACCGTTATTCAAATATTTAAACCAAATTTTTGCATGGGCTTTTTCATTTTCTGCGGTATCTTCAAAAATTTTTGCAATATGTTCATAACCCTCTTTTCTAGCCTTTGAAGCATAAAACGTATATTTATTTCGTGCCATAGATTCCCCACAAAAAGCCTCTTGTAAATTTTTCTCTGTTTGACTACCTTCAAATTTCATAAATTCCCCTTTCGTTACAATTTTTAAAAAATTATACAAACATCAAATACAAAAGACATTCCCAACCCGTCAAACCACTCAGACAATTCCAAAATCTTGCATTGTAATCTTTTTCTGCTATAATGACTTTCGGGCTGAAATATTTATCACAAAAACGTTTCAGACAAAATAAACACAGAAAGGAAGTATTTATGATTAATAATTTACTTTTATTCCTTGAAGAAAGAACTAAAGATTTGAGCGAAAACACAGCATTAGGAATTCGTTCTAATATTGGTTGGTCAGAATTGACATACAAAGGAATAAGTATTCTTGCTAAAAGATTAGGCGGATACTTAATCCATAACGGAATAGAAAAAGGTGATAAAATCGCCATTTTATCTGAATCTACACCTGAATGGAGTGCTGCATTTTTCTCAATCGTTATTGCAGGCGGAACAGTTGTACCTTTAGATATCAAATTAACAGAATATGAATTAAACTCTATTTTAAGCGACTGCTTACCAAGAATTTTACTTGTTTCAAGTGCTCACTTTGAAATGGGTTTAAAAATGAAAGAACAAATCCCGTCAATTGAACACGTTATTTTAATGGACGACAAAGGGGCAAACAAAGATTACGAAAGTATTTACACAATACCTGATTATCCTGTTAAAAAATGGAGACACAGAAGTCTTAACCAAACTGCACTTATTATCTACACATCAGGCACAACAGGTATGCCAAAAGGGGTGCAAATCACTTACAAAAACATTATTTCACAAGTAAATAACGTAACAAAACACTTCCCACTAACTCCAGACGATAAATTACTTTCAATTTTACCAATGAACCATTTGTTTGAATTGACTGTTGGATTTTTATCATTCTTAAGCTTAGGTGCAAACTTATACTACTCAAAAAGTTTAAAACCAAACGACCTATTTGAAGTAATTCAAAAGAAAAAAATTACATTCATGGTTGTTGTACCTGCATTTTTAAAACTTATCAAAACATATTTGGAATCAATCGTTAACAAATATAATCCGGCAAGAAAATTCTGGTTTGAAGTAAAATACAAAATTGCTGAATTAATTCCGTCATTCATCGTAAGACGATTATTATTCAGAAATTTACATAAAAAACTTGGCGGAAAATTCAAAGGTGTTATATCAGGCGGAGCTCCACTTGATGTAAACATCGGAAAATTCTTCAATACAATTGGTATTCAAGTATTTGAAGGTTATGGACTTTCAGAGGCAAGCCCTATTGTTTCCGTAAACACTAAAAAATACAACAAATTAGGTTCTGTTGGAAGACCTCTACCTGATATGCAAGTAAGAATTGACGAAGAAACAGGCGAATTACAAGTAAAAGGCCCTAACGTAATGAAAGGTTATTTCAAAAGAGATGACTTAACAGCAGACGTTATGACAGAAGACGGCTGGTTAAGAACAGGCGATATTGCAAAAATAGACAAAGACGGCTTTATTTGGATTACAGGTAGAATTAAGAACATGATTGTACTTTCAGGTGGTAAAAAAGTATTCCCAGAAGAAGTTGAAGCAGTTATGGAAAAATCACCAAAATTTGCAGAACTTTGTGTATTCGGTGGAGTACGTTCAGGCGGACACAAAGACGGTAGCGAAGATATTGTTATAAAAATCGTTCCAACAGAAGAACTACAAAACAATTTCCCTAACGATGCCGATTTAGAAAAAGAAATTATAAAAGAAGTTAAAGAATACTCAAAACGTCTTTCTAACTTTAAACGCCCGACTACAATTCTTATATCAAGAGAACCTCTACCAAGAACGGCAACAAAAAAAGTTAAAAGAAAAGAAATTAAACAAGCATACGATAATAAATAATTTCAACAAATAACAAGAAGGGCGGAAAAATCAAAGATTTTTCCGCCCTTTTATTAACCTTTATATTTAATCAAGCTATTTTCCTAAATGAACATATTTAGCATCAGTTACACCGTCAATTTTATTTATTTCATCTAGAACCACATTTTCAACCTCAGAACCTGTTGAAATAATCATCATAGACAAATGTTTTTGACTTTCCGGAGAAACACTCATGTGGTTAATATTAATACCTGCTTCACCGATTACGGTTGCAACTTTTGCAATCATACAAGGTTTATTTTCGTGAGGAACTAACAACATGTGTTCTTCAGGTTCAATACTTGTATTAAAATTATCAACTTTAACGATACGTTTTACATCTTCTGAAATCAAAGCACCTGAAACGTTTACGCTCTTTTTATCAGTTACTAATTTTACAGTAATAGAACCAATATAATCACCAGAAGTTGCAGATTTTACCGTTGTAACTTCAATTCCTTTGTTTTTTGCAATAATCGGAGCATTTACAAAATTTACCCCTTGTATTGAAGAAGAAAATACCCCTTTTAAAATTGAAGTTTCTAAAGGTGAAACATCTAAAGATGCAAGATTTCCTTTAAACGAAATTTCAATTGATTGCAAATTACCATCTGTCATTTGGTCTGCAAATTCACCAACATTTTGAGCCAATAACATATAATCTTTTACCGGTTCAAGAATTGACGGTTTCAAACTTGGAATATTAACAGCACTTGTTGCAGAACCGCCTGAAAGAACCTCTTTAATTTGATTTGCTACATCTAAAGCAACATTAATTTGAGCTTCTGATGTACTTGCACCTAAATGCGGAGTCATCAAAACATTTTTTTCACAACCAAACAATGGACAAGATTGAATATCAGGTTCATTGCAATACACGTCGATTGCTGCACCTGCAACTTTTCCTTTTTCAAGGGCTTCTCTCAAATCGTTTTCATTAATAATACCGCCTCTTGCACAGTTTATAAGTCTTACGCCATCTTTCATTTTAGCGATTGTATTTTTATTAATTAAATCTACTGTTTCTTTTGTTTTTGGAACATGAACTGTTATAAAATCACAAACACCCCAAAAATCATCTAAGTTTGAAACATACTCACCACCCATAGCTTTTACAATGCTTTCTGTTGTATATGGGTCATAGACAACAACTTTCATACCCAAAGCAAGAGCAACTTTTGCAACATGAGAACCGATTTTGCCAAGCCCGATTACACCTAAAGTTTTACCGAAAACTTCTACACCAGTATATTTTGACCTATCCCATTTACCCTCTTTTGTTGATTGACAAGCGTTAGGAATATTTCTAACCATTGATAACATCATTGCAACAGTATGTTCAGCAGCTGCATTTGTATTTCCGTCCGGTGAATTTACAACGATAATTCCTTTTTGAGTTGCAGCATCAATATCAATATTATCAACACCTACACCTGCTCTACCAATAATTTTTAAATTATCACCCGCATCAATAATTCTTTTTGTAATTTTTGATGCACTTCTAATAATCAAAGCATCATATTTACCAATGTTTTCAACATATTCATCTTCTGTCATTGTTGGTAAAACATCTACTTCAGCGACTTGTGAAACAATTTCACGAGCCATATCATTACATTTATCCGTAATTAAAACTTTCATATCCTATCCCCATAAATTAATAATCCGATTTTTAAGGTCGGATTATTTTTGTAATATTTTAAAAACTTTCTATTTAAAAGGTTTTGTTTGATTTAATTTCAATCTCAAATCTCTAAATCTTGCAATATCCTCTTGAGCTTTTGCAGACTCTTTAAATACCGCTTGAGCAGACGGGTGAACCATCAACACATAATCCATGTGAATTTCTAAGAAATTATATCTTCTTGGAGCTTGAGTAGAATTTCTTGAATAAATTTCAGCATTTGTAACAGCAAGAAAACGACGTTCCTTATCATTTAACAAATCTGTCAATTCACGATTTGTATTTGTATATTTTGATACATGAACAGTTCCTTTGATATCATGGTCAGCAGTTAAAATGCTTACCTCTATTGGAATTGTATCTGAATGTTTGCCTGCCATATTCTACTTCTCCTTGTTAACTTCATCTTATAACAATTTTTTAGTATTGTCCAGTTTTTTATTTCTTTTTAACTCTTACACCCTCAACCTCGTGAACATCTTGAATTACAAGAAATGCCTCAGGATCGATTTCACGTATCAATTTTTTCATTTTTGATACTTCCAAACGGTTTATAACACAATAAATAATTGTTTTTTCTTGTCCTGAATAACCGCCTTTTCCCTTTTGGTATGTAACACTTATATCAAGTTGTTTAATAATCGCATCACCTATTTCTTTAGGATATTGCGAAATTATCAATGCAGATTTTGAACTGTTTAACCCCTCTAAAACAATGTCTATAACTCTGTATACGATAAAATATGTCAAAATCGAATACATTGCACTGTCCCAGCCATACAAAAATCCTGCTGCAGTATAAATGAATAAGTTAAAGAACATTATTATTTCGCCAACAGAAAAACCTAATTTTTTAGCAAGTCTTATTGCAAGGATTTCTGTACCGTCTAAAGCACCGTCACTTCTTAAAATTAAGCCTACACCAACACCTAAAATAACACCACCGAAAACCGTTGCCAATAAAGGTGCTTCCGTTACTTTGTAATGTGCAAATAAGTTAATAAACACCGCTAACATACTTACGCCATATAAAACATTGAAAACAAAGCGTTTTCCCATTTTTTGGAAAGCTAAATATATAAACGGTAAATTTATAAGCACAACCAATAAACCTAAGTTCCATTTTGTTATGTAACTAATCATCATTGAAATACCGATAACTCCGCCGTCAATGATGTTATTTGGAAGTAAAAAACATTCTAAAGCAAATGCGGCAATCATTGCACCTACTGCTATTACAAAACAATTAGACAAATATTCTCTACAAATTTGCCCTTTTGTTTTTACTTCTATAACCGGTTTATTCTTTTTTAAAAATCCCATATTTTTATCTTTCGTGTTCATTCTTTTTTATTGTAATCAAATTATCTATTTTAAATATTGTTTTTTGACTTGAAATATCAGAGTCTTTCTTTAAACCTAAAATACCCTCTAAATCAGCTTTTAACGTTGCCAAATCTTCGTATTTTTTCAAAGTACCATCTAAAGAAATTGACACATCTCCTGTTTCTTCTGAAACAACAAGGCAAGCACAATCACTTATTTCAGTAACCCCAATAGCCGCACGATGTCTTGTGCCATATTTCCAACTTAATTTTGGGTCTTCAGTCAAAGGTAACAAAACACCTGCTGAATGAATTTTATAATCTTTTATAACCATTGCTCCGTCGTGCAAAGGTGTATTCGGGTGGAAAATTGTCAAAATCAATTCAGTTGAAATTTGTGCATCAATTTTTGTTCCAACATCAAAATAAGAAGAAGTATCAATAGCATTTTGAAAAACAATCAACGCACCAACTTTATTTTTTGAAAGATATTTTATAGCCTCAATAATTTCTTTTAAAACATCTACTTCTAAATCTTTTTTTGCATGATTTCCTGTAATCAATTCGTTAAAAAATCCACCTTGACCCAGATAACCTAAAAATCTTCTAAGTTCCGGTTGAAAAATAACAATTAAACTCAACGAAATCATCATTACTAATGCACGCAAAAACATTCCTAAGATGTTTAAATCAATTCTTATTAAAAGTTCTGAAAATCCCCAAATTAATGCTAAAAATAGCATACCTTTTACTAATTTTTCAGCTTGAGTATTTTTTATAAACTTTCTATATACCGCATACAGAAATGCAACAATGACAAGTATTTCAACTATATCTAACCAGCCAAAACTTATTGACAAGTGCATTGTACCTAATTGAGATTGAAAAGTTGTTATTAGTTCTTTTAACATTATTTTAGCCTATCCGGAATTACATCATAACGTAATAAATCATCAAGAGTTTCTCTCTTTACTATCATAGCAGAATGTCCTGAATTTACAAGTACCATTGCAGGTTTTTGTACACGATTATAATTACTTGCCATAGAATAATTATAAGCACCCGTATTATAAATACAAAGCACATCACCCGCTTCAAGTTCAGGTAAATTAATTTCTTTGATTAGAACATCACCCGATTCACAATATCTACCTGCGACAGTAACTTTTTGCGAATTCTCTTGATTTGGTTTGTTTGCAACTTGAGCCGTATATTCCGCTTGATACATACTTGGACGTGGATTATCCGCCATACCGCCATTCACAGCAACATAAGTTTTGTCCACATTCGGAACATATTTTTTACTACCAACCGAATACAAAGTAACACCTGAGGTTGAAATTATACTTCGCCCAGGTTCTAAATAAATTGCAGGATAATCAACATTTAATTCTTCACAACTTTTTTTAACTGAATTAATAATAACATCAGCAATTGTATGCGTTGACGGAGGAACATCACTATCAACATATTTTACGCCTAATCCACCGCCGATATTAATTTCATCAAGATAAATTCCGTGTTCTTTTTCAATTCTTACAAGTTCTTTTATCAAAATATCAATTTCATCATGATAAACTTGTGTTTCAAAAATTTGAGAACCTATATGAGCGTGTAACCCCCTCAAATTAAGATTTTTATACTCATTCAAAATCAGATTCACAGCATCATCAACTTGAGCCAAATCAAATCCAAATTTTGAATCTAAATTTCCGGTTTGAATATATTCATGCGTATGACATTCAATCCCTGGAGTAACTCTCAAAAATATATCAGTTATTTTATTTTTTTCTTTTGAAACTTTATCCAACATTGATAATTCTAAAAAATTATCAACTGAAATATGTCCAACATTACATTCTATCGCAAGTTCAAGTTCTTCTAAAGTTTTGTTATTTCCATTAAAAAGAACTTTTTTCATATCAACACCGGCTTTAAAAACAGTATAGATTTCACCACCAGAAACAACATCAAAACCAAAGCCTTCACTTGCCACAATTTTAGCAATTGCACTTGTACATAGAGCTTTTGAAGCATACATGAAATTCACACGCTCATAACTTTTAAATGCGTCTTTGTAATCTCTACAAACCCCTCTTAACGTTTCCTCATCAATCACATAAAGTGGTGTTTTATATTCTTTTGCCAATTCTACTAAATCACAACCACCAATTTCAAGATTTCCGCTATCATTTATTTTTGTAGTTGTAGGTTTAATAAATTGATTTAAACTTTTTGTCATTTAATACCTCTGTTAGTTTATTTTAAAAGATAAACAACGAAATTGCAATAAAA
>CAZKJV010000050.1:0-10350 GCA_964553175.1 uncultured Muribaculaceae bacterium
AATAAAAATTTCATTTTTATCAAAATTTAAAAAAGCTGATTTGTCGTATAGATTTAACGAATTTGATTCTGTTTTATCAAAATCAGCTTATGTTTCAAGTATTTGGCAAGAATTTAGAAATACACTTGTTTTTTCTGAAAGTGTTGCGTTAAAAAAACAAGATAATAGTGTTTCTTACCAAAATGTTTCGCAATCGGTAAATAATATTCAAACAACAGTTGACCCAATGTATTTCTTCAATGAAGATTCTTTAGTTTTGTCAAAATATAACAGTAAATTTATTCAAATTGCACCGACAATTTTGACAGGTTTAGGACCTTTATTTACGTTCTTGAATATTGCAATTGCATTCACAAAAGTTGATTTTGCTACTCAAGAATCGACAATCGCATCTGTTGCTGGATTGATGTCTAGTATGCAAATTGCTGCGTTATGTTCAGTTTTAGCAGTAAGTGCGTCTTTGATTTACATGTTCTTTGAAAAATTATTCTATAATAAAATGTGTAAGCAAACATTGATGCGTGTTCAAGATTTGATGTATTCTTTGTTTGACAATGTTTCTTCTGAAAAATTCTTGATTGAATTATTAAAAGAAACAAAAATTCAAAACAGTAACTTAACTGGTCTTTTGAATAATTTACCTGAACAGTTCAAATCAGCTTTTGAACAAAGCGTTGCAAAAGGGATTATTCCGTATATGGAAAATCTTTTATATGGTATAAACACAATGAATGAACAAATTAAAAAAATTAATGTCGAAAAACCAAGGCATGATAATGGTGACGTTGTAGATAAATTATTTTAGGTGAATATGATAAGAGGGAAATTTAATAGTAACAGCGAAGTTCAAGAAAATGTTTTCTGGATTACAATGACAGACTTACTTTTAGGTCTTTCTGTAATATTTATTGTACTGTTTGTTTTAGCAATGACTGGTTTTACTCAAGCAAAATTGCAAGAGCAAACTATTAAATCAGAAGTTGCAAAAGAATTGACCAAAAATTTAAAAGCTAAAAACATTGATGCCCAAGTTGACTTGATGACAGGTGATGTTAAACTCTCTGATTTGCAATTGTTTGAACTTGGAAGTTATGAACTTTCCGACGATGGTAGAGCGTTTTTAGATAAGTTTATTCCAATTTATTTGAATGCAGTATTTGAAAATGAAAAAGTTGCAGGTAAAGTTCAAAATATTGTTATTCAAGGACATACTGACTCACAATCTTTTGCAGGTATTAATTCAAAAGATTTACAATTTATAAAAAATATGGAATTATCAACAAAACGTGCCAACGAAGTTGCGAAATATATTTTCTATACGCCTTATAATAAAGCATACAGCACAAAATTACATAAAATTTTGTTAGTAGAAGGAAAAAGTTATTCAGAACCTGTTTTAGTAAACGGAAAAGAAGATTTTGCAAAAAGTAGACGTGTAGAACTTGAACTTGTTGTAAAAAGTTCAAATTTACAAGATTTTATGGGGTTAGGTAAAAATGAATCTGACAAATGAACAAAAAATATTAGAAACTATTGATATGATTAGATTACATCACCTTGATATTCGTACTGTTACGATGTCATTGAGTTTACGTGATTGTATATCTGATTGTGCAGATAGAGTTTATGATAATGTTTACAATAAAATTACAAAATATGCAAAAAATTTGTATAAATATGCTCAAGATTTAGAGGAAGAATATTCAATTCCTATTATAAATAAACGTATTGCGATTACTCCTGCATCAATTTTAGGTGAATCTTGTAAAAATTTTGATTATGTCCATCTTGCAGAAGTTTTAGATAAAGCGGCAAAAGATGTAAACGTTAATTTTATTGGTGGCTTTTCAGCTCTTGTTGATAAAGGATATACAAAAGGTGATTTGGCACTTATTGAAAGTATTCCGGAAGCTCTTGCAAAAACTGAATATATTTGTTCATCGGTTAATGTTGCAAGTTCAAAAGCCGGTATAAATATGAATGCTGTTTTGAAAATGGCTGACACTGTTAAAAAAGCCGCATTTTTAACTGCGGACAAAGATGGTTTAGGTGCAGCAAAATTAGTTTGTTTTTGTAATGCTCCAAATGATAATCCGTTTATGGCAGGTGCTTTTACAGGTTATACGGAACCTGAATGTGCATTGAATGTTGGTGTTTCCGGTCCTGGGGTTGTAATGGCCGCAGTTGAACAGTTACCAAAAAATGCGGATTTGTCAGAAGTTGCAAATACTATTAAAAAGACAGCTTTCAAAATTACAACAACTGGAGAATTAATCGGTCGTAAACTTGCAAATAGATTAGATATACCGTTTGGTATTATTGACTTATCTCTTGCTCCTACTCCTGCTGAGGGTGATAGTGTTGCTGGAATTTTCAAGGCAATGGGCTTAGAACATGCAGGGGCTCATGGCACAACCGCCGCACTGGCAATGTTAAATGATGCTGTTAAAAAAGGTGGTATAATGGCAAGTTCTCATGTTGGAGGCTTAAGTGGGGCATTTATTCCTGTTTCAGAAGATGCAGGAATGATTGAAGCTACTGCAAATGGTCATTTAACATTTGATAAATTAGAAGCAATGACATCTGTTTGTTCTGTGGGATTGGATATGATTGCAATCCCTGGAGATACAAGTGTTGAAACCATTGCCGGTATTATTGCTGATGAAATGGCAATTGGTATGATTAACAAAAAAACAACTGCGGTAAGGGTTATTCCTGTTCCAAATAAAACAGTTGGTGATACAGCTGTTTATGGAGGTTTGTTGGGTGAAGCACCTATTATGTCAGTTGGAAATTTATCTTCTGAAACTTTCGTAAAAAGAGGGGGTAGAATTCCTGCTCCAATACATTCGTTGAACAATTAGTGAGGTTGAATTATGGCTTATACTGCAAATAGATATGAAAATATGATCAGAGAATTTATTATTGAACAAAACTCGGACTCTTATAATAAGAGGAATATAAATTTTTCAAGATATAATAATTTGAAAGTTTTTATGGTGCCATCAAAAGATAAAAATCCGCATTTTTGGGTTAGAATTGGTATTTCTGAAGCTTGTTTCTTAATTGAAGACGGAAGTACGATTACAGGTTCTATCGGTCAAGATACAAAATTTATTCCGAAATGGTTGAATAAATCAGGCGTAAGAGAAGAATTAATGGCAACTTGGGTAGAAGCAAATAAAGTAGAATTTGAAGAAGAAGATAAAAATGAATAGTATATAAATAATATTTAACATATTATTTGCAATTTATTTTGTTTGGTTTATTATTGTAATATAAGACAAGGATAGAATGTGATTTTTTGAACACATTCTATTTTAATAGGTAACATTTTTAGTAAAGGAAATAAAAAATGGGCATCAAAGGTAGAGTAGACAAAATGGTAGTTTTAGCTTGTGAAGAATGCAAAGAAAGAAACTACACAACAGTAAAAAACAAAAAAACAAGCAAAGAAAGAATGGAATTAAATAAATATTGTCCAAGATGTCAAAAACATACAACTCACAAAGAAACAAAATAGTTGTATTGGACAAATAGGTAGTATTCAATAACAAAAGCGTCCTTAGTTCAGTTGGTAGAACGTCGGTCTCCAAAACCGGATGTCGAGGGTTCGAGTCCTTCAGGGCGCGAGTTATGATAAAGGTAAAATTTATGAATAATGAAACAATTCAAGCTATAAAAACTTACTTTCAAGGCGTAAGAGCCGAATGGGGTAAAATTAATTGGCCGGAAAAACAACAAGTAGTTATGGAAACTGTGTTTGTTGTTGTTATTGTTGCATTTTTTACAATTTCAGTTTACCTAATTGATATATTTTTTAAAGCAATCTTGGGTTTAATCCCGAATAGTTAAGGAAAAACATTTATTATGGCAAAAAAAGACGAAGAATTATTTTTAGATGAACAAACTGATGTCGTAGAAACAAACCGCGACTTGGTTGGTGATATCGTAGTTGGTGAAGGTGTTCCTTCAAAAGCTAAAAAAGCAAAAACTACAAAAGCTAAATCTGAAACAAAAAAAGGAACTGCTAAATCTAAAGCTAAAAAAGAAGTTGAAGAAACTTCAGTTGAAGAAGCTCCAGTAGTTGTGGAAAAACCTGCTAAAGCTCCTGAAAAACGTTGGTATATCGTAAATACATATTCTGGTTATGAAAACAAAGTTAAAGTTAACCTTGAAAAACGTATTGAATACATGAACATGTCTGAAAAGATTTTTAGAGTTGAAGTTCCTCAAAAAACAGTTACACAAGTTAAAGGCGGAAAGAAAACTGAAAAAGATGAAAAAGTTTTCCCTGGTTATGTACTTGTAGAAATGATTATGGACGAAGATAGCTGGTATGTTGTAAGACACACAGCAGGTGTTACTCGTTTTGTAGGTTCAGCTAAAAAGCCAATTCCTGCAAGAGATAGCGAAATTAAAAAAGTTATTAATAGAACTTCTGCAGCAGCTCCACAAAGAATTGAACTTGATGTTAAAGCTGGCGACAAAGTTCGTATCACATCTGGTCCATTTGCTGAATTCGTTGGTGACATTACAGAAGTATATCCAGATAAAGCAAAATTGAGAGCAAACGTATCTATCTTTGGTCGTGAAACTCCGGTAGAATTAGAATACAAACAAATTCAAAAATTATAATTAAGCGAAAGCTTTAGGTATTAAAAATGTGGAAGGGATAGCCCGTTATTACCACAGAAAGGACACAAAAATGGCAAAAAAAGTAGTAGGAAAAATTAAACTACAAATCGAAGCCGGTAAAGCAAATCCATCACCTCCAGTTGGTCCTGCGTTAGGTCAACACGGTGTAAACATTATGGATTTCTGCAAACAATTCAATGCAAAAACTGAATCGCAAGCAGGATACATTATTCCGGTTGTTATCGACGTTTATGAAGACAGAAGTTTTACTTTCGTGACAAAATCACCTCCAGCTCCTGTTTTAATCAAGAAAATCTTGAATATTCCTAAGGGATCAGCTACACCTAACAAAACAAAAGTTGCTGAAATTACTCAAGAACAACTTGAAGAAATTGCAAAAATCAAAATGAATGATTTGAACGCAACTACATTAGAAGCTGCTGTTGAAATGATTAAAGGTTCTTGCAGAGCAATGGGTGTTACTGTAAAACAGTAGAAATACAATTTTAGTATGGAAGGACGTTAAGTCCGTTACTACCACGAAAGGAAAATTAAGATGTCAAAATTAACAAAAAAACAACAAAAAATGCAAGAGTTGTTAGAAGGGTTTGAACAACCAACTTCTGGACTTGAAGCATTGAAAAAATTAAAAGAAATCTCTGAAGCAGTTTCAAAATTTAACGAAACAGTTGAATGCCACATGAGATTAGGTATTGAAGTAAAACACGCTGACCAACAAATTCGTTCAACTACCGTTTTACCAGCAGGTTTAGGTAAAACTGTTAGAGTTTGTGTTATCGCAAAAGGTAACAAAGTTGATGAAGCTTTAGCTGCTGGTGCTGATTTCGCTGGTACTGAAGATATAATCGACAAAATTGAAAAAGGTTGGTTTGAATTTGATACTTTAATTGCTACACCTGATTGTATGGGTATGTTGGGTAAATTAGGTCGTGTATTAGGTCCTAAAGGTTTAATGCCAAACCCTAAAACTGGTACTGTTACTCTTGAAGTTGGTAAAGCAGTTAAAGATGCTAAAGCTGGTAAAGTTGAATTCCGTGCTGATAAACAAGGTATGATTCACTGCCCTATCGGTAAAGTTCAATTCAGCGTTGATGATTTAATGAAAAACTATGCTACATTAGCTGAAGCTATTTTGAAAGCAAAACCTTCTTCAGCTAAAGGTACTTACATTAAATCAGCTTATCTTTCAACAACAATGGGTCCTGGTATCAAATTAGATACTAAAGCGTTACCTGCTGAAGTTAAAGATTACTTAGCTTAGTTTAAAAACTTAAAAGCGTGGCGTATGCCACGCTTTTTTTATTGTAAAAATATTGATTAGGATTTGTCATGAAAAAAGGTTTATTTATTACATTTGAGGGTGCTGACGGTTGTGGTAAGACTACTCAAATAAAATTATTAACAGAATATTTAAAAGAAAAAGGCTATGAAGTTGTTTTGACTCGTGAACCTGGTTGCAAAGGCCTTGGTGAACGTATTCGTGAACTTTTGTTGAATTATGACGGTGAAATATCTTCTGTTTGTGAATCTTTTTTATTTTTGGCAGATAGAGCCCAAAATGTTGATATTATTGTGAGAAAAAATGTTAACGAGGGTAAAATTGTTATTAGTGACCGCCATACGGATTCTTCTTTAGCTTATCAAGGGTATGGAAGAGAGTTAGATGTTGAAAAAATTGACATGCTGAATAATATTGCGACTAGTGGATTAAAACCTGATTTAACTTATGTTTTTGATATTGATGTGGAAACTTCTATGCAAAGAGTAGGTAATGAAAAGGATAGAATGGAATCTGCAGGTCGTGAATTTTTTGAAAGAGTTCGTCAAGGCTATTTGAAAATAGCTCAAAAAGAACCAAACCGAGTTAAGGTTATTAACTCGGTAGATTCAATTGAAAATATTCATTCTCAGGTTGTTAAATTATTTGTTGAACTCGAAGAAAAATTCCTTAAGTAATTCATAACCTTTTAAGAAACTTTTGTAATCAATTTTTTCATCTGCTGAGTGCATATTGTAAAGGTCAGCAAGCCCCATTAAAAATGGAATGAATGTTTCGCCTTTTGCGTTTTTATGTTGGCAGTAAATATGCGTTTCTGCACCTGCATGGAAAGAGCTGATTTCATATTTTATATTTAAATTTTTTGCGACTTTTTCAAATACTTCTGGAATATATGTGTCATTTGATTTTTCAAATGCAGGCATTTTCTGTTTAAATAGTGCATTTGCTTTTGCAATTCCGTCGTATTTTTTGTTAAATTCTTCAACGATTTTATAAATTTTTTCTATTAATTCATTTTCTTTGCTCAAATCAGAGCTTCTAATAGAGTAAGTTGCTTCTGCGTAAGGATTTAGAACGTTTGTAACGTTTAAGTCGCCACCTTTAATTCCGCCTAAATTAATTGAGGTTACAACTCCTGTTTCATCACTGTAATAAACACCTTGTGGAATTTCGTTGCAAAGTTCTGCTATTAATTTTGCAGCGTTTGGTTTTGTTTTGTCTGCAATTTCTATACCAGAGTGTCCGCCTTTGCAAGTGATTTCAACATGACCATTACAATAGCTTGCACCTGAAATCTGCAAAACTCCGAAAATATCAGCGTCGCAAACGATTACGTATTTTGAATTTAGGTTATTAAAATCAAAATTTTTGATACCGGTCATGCCACTTTCTTCATCTCTTGTGAACACTACTTCAAGTCCGCCGTGTTTTATATCAGAATTTTTTGTATCTTTTAGAAGTTTTAGTGCTGCAGACATGCCGAATTTATCATCACCACCAAGGGTTCTACCATTTGCGTGTATAAAATCACCGTCAAGAGTTGGCGTAACAGGAGTATCGTCTCCAACTACGTCCATGTGTGAAGATAGTGCCATAATTGGTTTTGAACTATCTGTTGCAGGTAATTTTATAACTACATTGTTATAACTATCAGTTATAATGTCTAAATTTTCTTTTTTACAAAATTCTTTAACCCATTCTACAACTTTTTCTTCATGTAATGATGGTGATGGTATACTTGTTAAATTGTAAAAAATGTCAATTAATTCGTGTTCTTTTCTTAAATTTTCCATATTATTGTCCTCTAAAAAATCGTTGTCCTGTGCCGTTTTCTCCTATGCGAACTCTTACGGAACGCAAGCATTTTGGGCATCTTCCAACGTATGCTGTGTTATCTTTGTTAGGGTATATTCTGCCGTATACGTTACAGCAATCAAACATTATTCCTAAAAATTTCTTTGGTGTTTTTTTGTTTTCTTCTTCCATATTATGGCCTTTTCGTTCTGCAATTTGAATTTACTTTTAATGTTGAGCAAGATGAGTTTGAAAATACGCTTGTTGTAAGAGTTTTTATGTATTTTTCTTGTAAATGAGCGTAATCAAACAAGATTATACCTCCTAAATTTAGTTTGCGAGTTTCATGAATTTGTCTGATTAAATCTTCAGATGAACCGTTCATAAATGTTACAAATAAGCCTGCATAAAGTTTTGTTCTTGGTGACATTTCTTTTAGCATGTCAAAAATCATCACTTTAATTGTTTTTGCATCACAAGTTAAATAAAGCGGTGTGAATGCGTCTATATAGTTGTTATCAGACCATGTTGTCCAGTCTTGTTGTTTCGTTTCTAATGCCATATTTTTATTTGGGAAAACAACGGCTGTAATTAAAATTTTATTTTGTCTGCATAATTTTGATACTTTTTGTATAAATTGTGTTATGTTATCACGTCTATAATTGTCCCATTCGTACCAATCTTTTGTGCCAAAAGATAAGTCTGCAGGGTCATTTCCGTTGATTAACTTAAATTGTTCTCTGGCATATTTTGTGTAACCCCAATTTGATGAGGCATAACCTACATAGCGTGCCGCAATTGATTGTGGGTATCTGCAATAATCAAAATTAAATCCATCGGGGTGGTATGTTTCAATTATTTCTTCAACTAATGAAGTTAAGAAATCTTGTACTTCCGGATTTGCAGGGTCTAAAAAGTAGCCGTTATGTTCTGATGTTGATGCCACAGGTAACGGAGTATTAATGTTTCTTAGGTTAACGTTTGACCATTCTGGACGAATAGCAAGAATTTGTTTTCCAACTTGTGGCTTGTTTCCTACGTAAAACGCCTCAAACCAAATATTTACCTTGATATTACGTTTGTGAGCTTCTGTTATCCAAACTTCTAACGGGTCTATGCCTGTAAAATTTTCATTTTGTTTGGTAAAACCATAATATTCCATTGTTTTACTTGGGAATATTGTTTTTCCGTGAAAATATGTTTCAAGGAAAATATTATTTATACCAGCATTTTTTAATTTGTCTAAAGTCGAGATTATCCCTGCTTCTGTTCTGTTTGTAGGTCTAATCCAAATACCTTTTAATTCACTTGCTTTATATGGAATAGCTGTTGCTAAGGCATCATTTGCGTATTGAACTGCTAAAAGAGCGTATTCTTTTGCATCAGTAGAATTTTTTTGTGCTTTTTTAAGGTTATGTTTTGCTAAATTTAAAAGTTCTTTTGTCGGGCGTGAATTATAGCTGAAAGTATTATGTTGATAATAATTCATCATTGTTGTAGCTTCTTGAATTTTTTCTTTTGCCGCAAAAATATAACTTTCAGATGTCGTAAGTGCAGTTATAGTCATATTTGAAGAATTAATATAGACTTTTGTTCCGACATGTATATTTTGGTTTAACCATGTTTTTGCTCTACCGTGAGCACTGATAACAAGTCCATCAATAGGAATAAGAGAATCTGCACCACTTAATGAAGTTACTGTATTGCCCTCAACGATTGCTTCTGCACCGTATTCGTTTGTGTCTGTTGAAACTCCATGCTCTGTTGTGTATACGATTAATTGGTTTGCCCCTCTTAACCCTGGGTAGCCACTTCCTGCCCAGTTGTTTCTTAATGTTGGGTTAATTGCATTAATTCTATATGTACTGCTTTGATAAATTTTTTCATTATGCCCTTTTTCATATTTTTGAAAAGCATTATCTCCTGCAAATACAACATTTCCAATTAAAAATATAACCAATATTAATAAATATCTTTTAAAAATTCTCCTCATTTTCCCTTCTAGTCATTATAATAAAATGGTTTCTTACGATAATAATACTGCGAATTTTTATATTTTAAGTCCTCTATTGAGCGTATTTTTTGCTTTAGTTTTTCGTTATTTGGTCTTAGTTTTAATGCTTTTTTGTAAAATTCTTCTGCTTTTACTAAATCGCCTAATTTTTCATTTGTTTCTCCAAGTCTGTAAATTACGGAATATTTGTCGGGATAACCGTATTTATATGCTGCTTTGTAGTATTTCAAAGCATTATTGAAGTTTTGTCTGTCAAAAGATACTCCTCCAAAATAGAAATTTACTGTTGGGTCTTTTGGGTTCATGTTTAAACCTCTGTTTAAATAAGAATCAGCAAGCCCATATTTTCTATATTTTCCGTAAATATATCCGATTTTTCCGTAAACATCAACTAAATCAGGATTTATTTTGGTTGCAGTTACAAATAAGCCGATAGCTTCACCGTAGTAAAATTTCTTTTGTTCGGCAGTTGTTCCGGGTTTTTCAGCTCTGGATAAATAGGCATCACCAAGTTCGCTAAAATATTTGTAATCTAGTACGTCATAATCAATGTTTACTTCATTGTATTCAACTGTACCTTGCACTGCGTGTGCAAAGTTAATAC
>CAZKJV010000051.1:0-10218 GCA_964553175.1 uncultured Muribaculaceae bacterium
GTATAAAATAATTCTTGATTATCATTTAAAAAATATATATTAGTAAACCACAACTCTTTATTTCTTAATATACCAATAATCCCATCAACAGAGGTATAGTGATATATATCTCTAATTACTTTTGCGTATTCTGATGATGAAAAATCCGATTTATAAAATTTTTCCACTCGTTACTCCGCTATTATACTTCCTTATATTCATACTGCTTAACCAAGTAATCCAAAGACATATTCAATTTTACAGAATCGTGCGGTAAAAGAATATATTTCCAAGGTTTACCACCGTTTGCGGTTGTATATTCCGTTGCATTTTGACAATATAACAGTGCTGCTTTGGCTTTTGACTGCACTTCTTCTGTTGAAATATCTTTTTCTTTTTTTGTTTCAATAAGATAAATGGTATCAACGGTTTCAACGACAAAATCCGGCTCGTAGTTATGTTTATTGTTATTCCAAGTAATATTAAATTGGTTTTGAGCCGGTCTTAACCATTTTTGAACAGAATTATCACTTTCTAAAATTATTGCAAAATCTTTTTCTGTTTTAGAATCGAATTTATATGATTTGTGACAAGCCTTTTTGAATCCGGTAAACATCAATGATTTAATTCTGCTTGCTGGTTCAACTGTTTCTTTATAATCATAAATTTCATCTTGTAAAAATTTATAAGAATTATGTTCCAAAATTTGAGAAAATGCTCTGACATCCGGAGCTTCAAAACTTACAACTTCTTTTTTAAAGTGTCCCATTAGCTGAGGTTTAATATACCCTGCAATATCTCGTTTTCTGTATTGAACAACATTTTTAATATCTTCTTCTGAAAGATATGTAGTGAATTTATCCAACACTTGTTTTGCAAGTTTAAATAAAAGTTTTGCACAAGTGTTATAATCAACTTCCGGAATGTTAATTAATTCATTAACGATAATGTTATCTAATCTATCGCTAACCATTGTTCCTTTGCTCATAATCGTATCAGCTTCTTGATCACGGAGTGTTTTTCTTAAAATTTCATCAGATATAGGTTGATAATTTAAGTTTCTAACATCTAAATCAAAATCCTCAAACCAAGCCTTTGTTTCAGCTGGAACAATCATAATTTTAGGAATTTCTATGATTAACTTTTCTATTTTTTCTTTTTCTTGCTCGATATTTTCTTCAATTTCTTTTATAAGATTTTCTTTTACCGAACTATCGAACAATCCAAGTTGACTTTTTTCTTCTAATCTTTTTACGGCTTGAGCTTTAGCAACTGTAGAAATTTGCTCTTTGGTCATTGTTTTTAAGTTAACACCTTGTTTTGCAACTTCAAAGATTGCTTGTTGCGTAACTTTTTTAGCCTCTAATTTAATTTCAGCTTTTTCTTTTTCAACATTATCTTGAATTTGCTCAATACGTTTTTCTTCTTCTTTAATTTCTTCATCGAGTGTAGAAACTGTAGTTACGGCTTCCTTTTTATGGCTTATTTCTTCTTCATTGATTTCAATAATATTTTCTCTTTTAATTATTGAGCCTTCTTTTTGCGCTTCTTCTAAAATCTCTTGGAACTTATCGTGAGCAATAATTGTTAGTTTATCAATTTTAAGATCACCGGTTCTTGCTCCATAAGGTAAACGCAAACCACGTCCAATAGTTTGCTCTCTTAATGTAGTCGAAGTTGCTGTTCTTAAAGGAATAATTGTGTATAAGTTAGTTACATCCCAACCCTCTTTAAGCATATTAACGTGAATAACGATTTCAATTTTGTTGTTTGGATCTTCCAAAGTTAAAAGTTGTGCAATGTTTTCATCTTTTTCAGCACCTTTTTGCTGTGAGTGAATTTGCATAACTTTATCTTTGTAATATCCTTTGAAAAATTCATCAGATTTTATTTGTTTTTCAAGCCATTCAGCATGAGTCGTATCTTTTGCAACAACAAGAACAAAAGGTTTAACTAGTTTAACCTTGTTATTTCTTGCATAAACATCTAAATCAACTTTTGTACTTTCGTGAATTTTGATACCATCCTCTAGTTTTAGCATATCTAGTTCCTCAACAGTGCATTGTTTTGGATCAAAATTCTTTCTTGTAGCAACAGCAGGTTCTTTTACAAAACCATCGTTCATAGCTTTTGCTAGAGAATATTCATAAACTACATTTTTAAATTTAACAGTTTTAGAACCACTTTCAACTTGCGGAGTTGCAGTTAATTCTAATCCCAAAACAGGATTTAATTCATTCAAAACCTTGGCACTTGCCTTTGCACGGTAATGGTGTGATTCATCCATCAATAAAACCAAGTCCGGTAAGTTTTTTAAGTAATCAAAATATGACTCGCCAAGATATTCTGACAATCTCTTTATTCTTGGTAAACCTGTTGTTTTATCAATATCAGAATTGATTTTTGAAATGTTAAAGATATTGATTCTAACACGTTTAAATAACATATTTTGAATAGAAAAGTTTTGGTGTTTATTATAATTTTCACCTGTAATTATTTTGGGCATACTTGTTGCAAAACGAGAAATACCTTTAAAAACGTATTTAGGACTTGCAGGGTTACCTAAATCATCAATAAGTTTATTATAAATAGTTAAATTCGGTGCCAAAACAAAAAAGTTATTTATACCTTTTGCAAGGTGCAAATAAGCGATAAAAGCACCCATTAAACGAGTTTTACCAACACCTGTAGCTAATGAAAAACAAACATTAGGGAACTCTCTTTCAAAATCAGAAAATCTTTTAACTTCTTCAAATCTTGCACCAATTTCTTTAATTCTTGCAGATGCTTCTTCAAGGTTCACATCTTTTTTGAGAGTTAAAACATCAGCAATCTCGGAAAGAATTTCTAAACTTTCGGCTTGCGGTTTTCTCAAACTTAATCTGCATTTTATTTCATTCACTGTTTTATTCATCGGAGTCATCCTCCGGGCTTTCAAAATCTTCTGGTTGAGCTTCTTCAAGTATGTTCAGGTTGTATTCAAGTTTACCGAATTCGCAACGGTCAAGAAGCATTTGAGGAATTTTCTTTACGGTTATGTTTGAATATGCACCTCCCACGCCTTCTTCAAAATGCGTTGCACAAATTAATAAACTTTCATCTTCTTCAAATTTATCGTGAATTTTGTTTAATAATTCAACAGATAAAAATTGCGTTGTAGTGAAGATGAAATCTTTTTCTGTTGATTTACCTTGTTTGTAAATATTAGCTTCGTCAGGTGAGAATTTATATCCCTCGTGTTTTGCCATTGCTTCAGCTAACATTTCAGCGTCATATTTAGGTTCAATAATCCAATTGTCAAACTCATCTTTTTTAAGTAACGACGGTGCTAATTCATAGAATTTATAACCTCCGCCGCCTTGCCAATTAACAGCTTTTGAAATACCGCCTTGGTCTGTTCCGTCAATAACTTTTTGTAATCTCGGCTCACAATGTGTATAACAATGATCGCCCAATTCAATTCCTATCCATCTTCTACCCATTTTATGAGCAACTGCGGCTGTCGTTCCGGAACCTAAAAAAGAATCTAATACAAAATCCCCTTCATTTGTTGATATATCAATGCATCTATGAATTAACTTTTCTGGCTTTTTGCCATTTGGAAATGCTACTGCGCCTTCTTTTGTTAAATTTTTTGTTTCACCAACAAAATCCCAATATGTTCCTTGTAATTCTTTTTTATACAAAATACCATCAATTTCCTCTGAAACGTCTTTTAACCAAGCAAATAATCTAAAATTTTCACCTTTATAAAATTGTTCATATAAAGAACCTTTATTTCTACCTGTTTTAGGAATATACTCAATAGAATATAAGTCATTATTACATCCAAGTTCGGAAACTTTTTCCATTACTCTTGGTCTAATTGAACTTTGTGGCATTGCTGTTTGAAAAATATAGTTCGCGTATTTTTTATAAGCCTCACCTTCACTTATATTTTCATCTTTTATTATTGATCCGATTGACTTAATAATAGCATTTTCTCTGCTATAAATTTTGATCTCATTTCCATCACCATCGACGGTTGAACCAATATATTTTTTAGTTCCACTATCAACTATCACTGATGTATACTTCCAACTTTTCCCTTCTTCCCTATACTTTTCAACAAGTTCAGATATTGGAATATAATCGTACGCATTTTTAAATAGAGGCAATTCCTCATAATTTTTAGCATAAATATGAATATATTCTATATTTTTCTTTAATTTTTTATCTTCACCTCCACCAGATGCACCTGCAATATTTTTCATATTTACAGATATAGTATTGACAAAATTATTACGACCAAAAATTTCATCCATCATGACTTTTAAGTAGGCTTGTTCATTATCATCAATTTGAACAAAAATACAACCTTCGTTTGACAATAGATTTTTTAAAATTTCCAACCTTTGTTTCATCAAAGAAAGCCAAGTTGAATGTTCCACATTATCGTCATAATGCTCAAAAGCAGAACCAGTGTTATAAGGCGGATCAATATAAATACATTTAATTTTTCCTGTGAAATCTTGTTCAAGAGCTTTCAATGCAAGCAGGTTATCGCCATGAATAAGCATATTTTCGCTGTTTTTATCACCGTAAGATTTTTCAGGCACTTCAACCAAAATCCTCGGTTCAAGATTAACTTCTCTATCTTTCCCTATCCATGTTAATTCCAACTTTTGCTTATTCTTACTCATTTATATCATCCTTATTGTTTTTTTGTTCTTGTGCTTGCTTGTCAATACTACCTTGAGGTGTTATTATTTTCTGTATAATACTTAATTAATAACTCATTGTATTCACTTTGATCCATCTACTTTTTATCCTCTATTTCCTTTTGTTTCTGGCGTTCAAGTTTTTTTATACTTTCTGCTGTTGGTAAATCTTCCGGCATTGTACCACCAAGTTCTTCAATTGTTTGACGAACTTTTTTACCAACTTCATAGTGAGTTAAGTTAGCTTTCATCTTGCCTTTGATATTTTCACGTCTTAACTTTTCTTCAGTTTGTGTAGCACGGAATAAGTTTGCTGCTAATTCTGTACTTCCCATATGGTCTAAAATATCTTGGCTCTTTTTTAAACCTTTTCTTTTATGTATTGCTTGTCTGTCTAATCCGCCATACAAACCTTTGTAACCATAATTTTGAAATATAGCATAATCAATCGGTTCATTAATACCGGCATCTTTAGCAGCTTCGGCAAGTTGCTTGTTGTGGGTTTTCATTTGTTCTCTTAAGAACAAACGTTTAGTATCTTCTTCTGATTGAATTAAGCGTTGTTGTTCTTCCTCAATCAACTCTTTTTGACGTGTCTTTATTGCAAAATACGCTTGCCCAAGAGCTACATTAGGCTTTGTTGGATCTGCGTTTTGAACCGCAATATAACAAGCAAATCTTGATAATTTTAAGCTTTCAAGTTCACGAGCTGCTCCGGAGCCGATTTCGACCATGTCGAGCATGTCCTCGATATGGTTTTCAATATCTTCATTTAATGAAGTTAATGCTTCTTTTACTTTTTCTATTACAGGTAAAAAGTGCCTGTATTCCGAATACTCGAGCAACTTATATAAATCTCTTGCAGACCAGTATTCATAACCTTCTTCACTGATTCTTTTAATTTTTTCAAACGGTGATTCTAATAAATCGTCAATTGAGTAATTCATTTATACTAACCTCCAACGGATTGTAAATAATTCTTCTTCACTGATTTTTTGATTTAATTTAGCTTCAATCTTTTCAATCAGTTCTTCTTTTTGTTTATCAACTAAATCTTGAGATTCAAAAAGCTCTCTACGCATTTTGTTGCGCTTTGCTTCCATTTCTTTTATAACTTTTTGTGCTTGTAATTTTTCTTCAAGTTTTACTATCTTTTTAGATTCAGTTTTTTGAGTTTTTATATCTTTGTCTAATTGTTTTAATTCAATTTCAAGGGAATTTTTTCTATCTTCTGCCCATTTATCAAGTTTTGTCATTTCATCATCAAAGAACTGAATATTACGTTGAGCAATCAAATCCATAAATCCTGATTTTCTAGCTTCGATATGCGTACTTAATCTATCATAATCAGGTTGTTCTGAAACGTTATTCATCCCTTGAATCCCGAGCATAAACAATTTTTCACATTGTTCATAATCAATAATTTCACCGTTATCTTGATACCCTGCAAAAATTAGATAATCCTCTTTTTCAAAAGAGTCAACAGTAATATTTTTTAAAGTTAACCAACCAGATTTGCCAATTAAATCTTCAAGAATGGAAATTTTTGTAGTTTTATTATTGGTATAATCAAAAACCAATTCTTTAATAGGTAGTTCTTTGTTTTTGCTATTAATAAAAATCTTTTGAGCTAGAGAATGGCTAACGCGATAAGTATTTGCATCTTCAATATTTTTACCCAATCGGTACGGACCTCGGTTAATTTCAAGTTCTGGGAACGGATTTTGATTTAACATAAAGTATTTTTTATCATCATTAAACTCTGCGTAGTCATTTAAATAATACTTTGTTAGCTCCCAGAGTTTTTGTTCAAATTTATCAAGATATTTTTCTGTGTTATCTTTGCTGAGTTTCAACTTTTGCGCAACTTCAACGTCAAAATTTTCAAGAAGTTTTTTTCTTGTATCTAGCATTTTTTCATCAATATCAGATTCCATTGTCTTTTGAAGTTCATCAAAACATTTGTTGATTTCTTCCGTTGTTCTGCAAGATTGAAGAATTTCTGCGATACGTTTTTCAAAATCAATACCAGAGCCGATTGCACCAAGAACTTCATCACTTGCTCCAAATACACCATCAAATAATTTGAATTTTTCGCTCAATAATTCAAAAACTCTTACATCAGCAGCATTTTTAGTATTCAAGAAATTCACAACAACAACATCGTGTTTTTGTCCATACCTATGACAACGGCCAATTCTTTGCTCAATTCGTTGAGGATTCCAAGGCAAGTCATAATTAACTAAAAGCGAGCAGAATTGTAAATTAATACCTTCAGCCGCAGCTTCTGTTGCAATCATGATTTCAGCCTCATCTCTAAAATATTCAACCAAAGCTGCTCTTTTGTCAGCAGTTTTTGATCCTGAAATTTTATCTGTTCCTTTGTATTTTTCAAGCCATTTTTTATAAATTGCTTTAGATTTTTCATCATTATTTGAGCCATTAAACAAAACAATTTTATCTTTATATTCTGTTTTGCTTAAAATCTCACAAAGATATTGCTGTGTTCTGGTTGATTCAGTAAAAATTAAAGCCTTCTTTGTACCGCCATTTTTAGCATTTTCACTAAAACCTTTTTCAAGGGCAGTTAAAAGTTTTTCACCTTTAGCGTTTTTCTCAATTTTTTGAGCCAACTTATAAAAATGTTCTAATAATTGTTTTTCTTCTTTTATTTGTTCAATTTCTTCAGGAGTATAGTATTTCTTTTGGATAGAATCTGTATCACAATCTGCTTCTTCGTCATCAATCCATTCTTCTTTAATTTCATCATAATTTTCGATATTATCTTGAAATTCAGTTTCGGTTAAATCCTCTTTTTTATTATTGTCTATGATATTTTGTAATTTTTGAGCAAGACCACCTAAAGTTCCGGTTATAGCAAAAGTTGATGATGCTAATAGACGTCTTAAAATCAAGGTCATCAATTTTCTTTGGCTTTGAGGAAGAGCATAAAGCTTATCACGTTGTAAATATTCGCTCAAACCAATATATAAATCGTGTTCTTCCTGCGTTGGATAAAACTCTTCTGTAATTGCAATGCGATTGGTATATTTAATGTATTCTAATACTTGTTTTCGCAGAGTTCTTTGACATACCGGAGAAATACGAGATTTTAATTCTGCAAAATCAATTTGCTGACCGTTACGACAATATTGAGCTTTAAAACTTGGCAAATCTCCGAAAGTGTAATTATCAATAATGCTAACCAAACCATATAATTCCAATAATGAATTTTGTAGTGGGGTCGCTGTTAATAAAATTTTATTTTTGTCCATTAATGCTTCTTTTATCGCATTTGCAATTTTATTTGAAGCTTTATAGACATTACGGAGTCTATGTGCCTCATCAATTACAACTAAATCCCAATCAATCGCCTTAATATAAGGGGCTTTATTTCTGGCAAAATTATAAGAACAGATTACAATTTGCTCCTGTTCAAAAGGATTTAAGTTACCTTTTTTAATTTCATCATTAAAAGATTTTGCCTCTAAAATTGTTGAGCCGATAAAAAACTTATCTTCTAACTCTTGTTGCCATTGCTTTCTTAAGGATGATGGCATAATTATTAAGATTTTTTTCTTGCGTTCTGCCCAGTACTGAGAAATTACAATTCCGGCTTCAATGGTTTTACCCAAACCAACTTCATCTGCTAAAATTGCACCTTTAGAAAGAGGTGAACGAAAAGCAAATAATGCAGCATCTATCTGGTGGGGATTCAAATGAACTTGAGCTTCTGATAATGTTTGAACAAATTTTTCAATTGTTTCAGAAGAACATCTTTTAGTTAAATCATAGGATAGATATTTAGCATGGTAATCTGTTTTCATTTATTACTCCCCTAACTATCATACCATGAAAATGCCCATTCTGAGGTATTGTTAAGTCATGTAATATTAAATTTATAATGACAAATTTTGACATATCATTGTTTTACAATAGTGAACAATATGCTTAATTTTTCGTTATAATAACATAGGGGACTATGATGAAAAAGCTTCATTTTTATTGTTCTGAATCCTGCTTTTTGTTTACTTTTAAAAAACATTTCAGCAATTAACAATATGTCAATTTTATCTTTTACTTTATCTGCATTTTTCCACCATTTGTAATATCCGCTTTTTGATACTCCTGCTATTCTACACAGCAAAGATATCGGATAATTTTTCATAGTAGAGATTATTTGGAACTTAATTACGGGTTTTACTCTGCAAGTTCCTGCAGAGCTTGTAACTTTTTTAGAAATTCATTCTCCGCTTTTAAGTATCTGTTTTCTTCAAAAATACTTTTCAAAGCCTTGTTTTTCTTAACTTCACGTGCCAAATATCTGGTATTGTTTTTGTTCAAATACTTTTCTCTATGGCGCCAATTTCGAATACTTGTTTTAGGTATTTCTTTTCCGAGAACATTCAAATCAAATCCTGCATCTTTGAATATCTGTAAAGCAGGTATTCCTTCTTTATCTTTTTTGAGAGCCAACTCCTCAGTAGTAAATCGTATGGTATTAGAACTAATACTCTCTACATTAGGATTCTGAAGCAGAATATCCATCTGTTCTTGTGTAAATTGGATTTGTCGTTTTGCCATTTTCTGTACCTCTTTCTTTTATTAAACAATTTAAATTTCAATTGTCCACTTTTTCGGGTACAGTTCATATTATTTTCTGCTAATCTTTTTTGTTCTTCTTCCCAGCGTCTTTTTTCTGATGCTGTTAAAAATAAACGTCTTTTTGTAATCGACCCATATAGCTGTTATGTTATGGAATTGTACGGCAAAAACAAAACAACTATTCCTCAATTTAATTGGAATAATATCAGAGTTTATCGTGCAAATAATAGTATAACAAAAAATTTAGAAGCCAATGGGTTGCTTGAAAAATATATGACAAAAGAAATTCTAATTGATGAAATTCAAAAATATCCACAAAAATTTGTTATAAAAGGAAATTTTGATATCAATAATCTTTGTTTAAAAAATTTAAAAAAAGAAGAATTGAATATAATTTTTTCAATGTGGAAAGGTTATTTAGATAAGCCTAGTTATTTAGATAATTATAAAGATATCATAACTTGCATTCACACATCAGGACACGCAACAGTTCAAGATTTACAAGAATTTATTGAAACGATTAAACCAAAGGCAATAATTCCAATTCATACAGAATGCAAAGACTTATATGCAGGGTTGTTTAATGCTCCTGTTGTTAATATTAGCGACAAAGAAACAATAAATTTGTAAAAAATTATCAGACAGTTTTGAAATTTGTATCAGAGAGTTTGAGAATTTTTATCAGACAAAATTGAAAATTTTCCGACTTAATTTTTTACAGTTTGAGAATTTCTCATTTTGCTGTCCCACTTTTCTCATTCTTACTGTCTATTTATAAAAGTTATAATATATTTACGTTTGAGGCTTAATAAAATAATTAATGAAGATTTTCAATGTCCATTTTGGAGTGCAAAAAGTCACTTTTGGAGTAATTTTTGTCAATTCTAAAAATAAGCCTCTGTTATAAACACAAAGCCTCTTTCACCCCATGTTC
>CAZKJV010000052.1:0-10208 GCA_964553175.1 uncultured Muribaculaceae bacterium
ATTTTAAATTTAGGGTTTTATTTTTGTATATTTAGTATTTTATGTGTTCAATTCCTGTTGTTACAAGTGCGATTTCATCTTTGTCGCATTGTTCTATGATTTTTTTATCGTTGATTGTTCCGCCTGCTTCAATAATTAAGGCAATTCTGCCTCTTGCAGCGGCATTGATAACATCTGTTGTTGAAAAAGCACTGTCTGTTGCTAAAACGGCATCTTTTGTGCTATCGCAAGCATAGTCCATTGCATATTGACAAGCTTCGGCAAATGAAGTTTCGCTTTGTCCTATAGAAATTGTTTTAAAATCTTTTGCAATAACAACTGCGTTTGATTTTGCATATTTTGCAATTTTGAAAGCAAAAATAGCATCTTCAAGTTGTTCTTGTTCAGGTTTTTTCTTTGTTTGAACTTTGAAAGAATCTTTTTTGAAATCTGCTCTGTCGCAATCTTGTTCCAAAACTCCAAAAGGTGTAATTTTTAGTTCTTGTGCAACTAAAATTTTTATTTCTTCAAGTGGAGTATTGATTTTAACGATTTTCAATGTTTCGTTTTTCTTTAAAATTTCTAAAGCGTCTTTGTCGTAACCGACTGCTAAAACAAGTTCAAATTGGCTTTGTGCAATTTTTTTAGCGGTTCTTTCATCAACAATTTTTGAAAAGCCTATGCAAGAATTTATTGCACCGATTGGGTTACAGTCTACGGCTTTAGCGTAAGAATCTGCAAGAGTTTTGCCTAATGCAACTCCGCAAATTAAAGCTGATTTTGTAAGTGCCGTTGCAAAAACGTCATAAAATTCACCTAAAATTTCAACTAATGTTGTCATGTTTAAGAAATTTGTGTATGTAAGTTCACTTCCGTTTAAAAGTTCCCAATCTAATGAACTTTCGTTTTTATATAAACTTGCACTTTGTTGACGATTTTCGCCATATTTGAAATCGGTAATTTTTTCTAAATTATCAAGCATTTTAATATTTCTCCTTCTAATCAAAATAAATATTAACACAAATAATAAGAGTTGAAAAATTTTAATAAAAATCTCTAAAGACCTTAAATTTATGCTTGAAATTTTACTTTTTTATGTGATGATATTGTTATAGCTAAGAAAATAGCAAAAAATGTAGAAGTATATAAAAAAGAAGGAATTAAAGAAATGCCAAGAAAAACACCTTTAGAAAGAACAAGAAACATTGGTATTGCCGCTCACATCGATGCTGGTAAAACTACAACAACAGAACGTATTTTGTTCTACACAGGTAAAACTCACAAAATCGGTGAAACTCACGATGGTGCAGCAGTAACTGACTTTATGGAACAAGAAAAAGAACGTGGTATTACAATTCAATCAGCAGCTGTAACTGCTTATTGGAAAGACCACCAATTAAACATTATCGACACACCGGGTCACGTTGACTTTACAGTTGAAGTAGAACGTTCATTACGTGTATTAGATGGTGAAGTTGCTGTATTCTGTGCGGTAGGTGGTGTACAATCACAATCAGAAACAGTTTGGAGACAAGCTAACAGATATGAAGTACCTCGTATCGTATTCGTAAACAAAATGGATAGAACAGGTGCTGATTTCTACCGTGTATTAGGTCAAATTAGAGATAGATTAAGAGCAAACGCTTTCGCTATTCAATTACCAATCGGAGCTGAAGATCAAATGAAAGGTATCATTGACTTAATTGAAATGAAAGCTGAAATTTACAGAGATGACTTAGGTAAAGAAGTTGAAATCTTTGATGTTGATGCTTGTGAAGAAATTGACCAAGAATTAAAAGATAAAGCTCATCAATACAGAGATGAATTGCTTGAAGCAATTGCATCAGAAGATGAAGCTTTAATGGAAAAATATTTTGAAGATCCATCAACAATTACAATCCCTGAATTGAAAAAAGTATTAAGAAAAGCAGTTTGTCAAAATCAAATCGTTCCTTGCTGTTGTGGTACTGCTTTCAAAAACAAAGGTGTTCAAATGTTGTTGGACGCAGTAGTTGATTATTTACCATCACCAACAGATGTAAAAGCTATCGAAGGTGAATTAGAAGATGGAACAAAGGTTTCAAGAGCATCTTCAGAAGATGAACCTTTTGCAGCTTTAGCATTCAAAGTTATGACTGACCCATTCGTAGGTCGTTTAACATTTATGCGTGTTTACTCTGGTAAATTATCATCTGGTTCATACGTTTTAAATGCTTCAACAGGCAAAAAAGAACGTATTTCAAGATTAGTTCAAATGTATGCTGATCAAAGAAATGAAATTTCTGAAATTTATGCAGGTGATATCTGTGCAGCAGTTGGTTTGAAAGAAACAACAACAGGTGATACATTATGTGCAGAAAACGCACCTATTATTCTTGAAAAAATGGTATTCCCTACACCGGTTATTTCGGTTGCTATCGAACCAAAAACAAAAGCTGACCAAGAAAAAATGGGTATTGCACTTCAAAAACTTGCTGAAGAAGATCCATCATTCCAAGTTAAAACAGACCACGAAACAGGTCAAACAATCATCTCTGGTATGGGTGAACTTCACTTAGACATCATCGTTGACCGTCTATTAAGAGAATTCCACGTAGATGCAAACGTTGGTAAACCACAAGTTGCTTACCGTGAAACAATCAGAGGAAATGCAGACCAAGAATCTAAATTCCAAAGACAATCAGGTGGTAAAGGTCAATATGGTCACGTTAAAATTAGAATTTCTCCAGCTGAAGAAAATGCAGGATTTGTATTTGAAAACAAAATCGTTGGTGGTGCTATTCCTAAAGAATTTATCGAACCATCAAGAAAAGGTATGGAAGAAGCTCTTGAAGGCGGTATCTTAGCAGGATTCCCTATGATTGACGTTAAAGTTGAACTTTATGATGGTTCTTACCACGAAGTTGACTCTTCTGAAATGGCATTTAAAATTGCTGGTTCAATGGCTATCAAAGAAGGTGTTAAAAAAGCTCAACCTTGCATTCTTGAACCTATGATGAAAGTTGAAATCGAAATTCCTGATGAATACACAGGTAACATCATCGGTGATATTGCAAAAAGACGTGGTCGTGTTGAAGGTCAAGAACCTTTAGGAAACACAGGTAACGTTATCGTTAGAGCAACAGTTCCTCTTGCTAACATGTTCGGTTATGCAACAGACTTACGTTCTAATACTCAAGGTCGTGGTACATTCTCTATGGAATTCAAATGCTACGAACAAGTTCCAAGAAACGTTGAAGAAGAAATTATTGCAAAAGCTGGTGCAAAAGCATAATTTCGGATTTAATAAAAATCTTAAAAGACTTCGGATTTTCCGAAGTCTTTTTTATTTATATAAAAATTTCATATAACAAAACACGGCAATCTGTTGATTGCCGTGCGAATTGTTTGAATTTTGGATAACTATTTAATTTGTACGCTAACACCTTTCTTGTTTGTGTAGCTGTTAATTTTTTTGTTTGCATCAGCTTTTGCTTTTGCTTTCGCTTGAGCCTTTGCTTTGGCTTTTGCCTCAGCTGTATTTGCTTTTGCTGCATTCTTTTTAGCTTTTTCATAGTCAGCTTTTGCTTTATTTGCATCTTTCACAGCTTTGTCATATTTTGGAGTTGATTTTGTAACTGTTACGGAAGTTCCGTTAATGTTTTTAGTTACTGTTGCGGCAAATGCTGTTGATGTAGTTAAAGCGATTGCTAATGCACAAGTAAAAATTAATGTTTTTTTCATAATAATCCTCCTTTCAAGCACTTAGTAAAAATATATAACTAATTTTGTTTTTTTTCAAGTGTTTTTTGCTATAATGTAACTATGGAAAGAAAGCAATATAAATTATTAGGTTATAACATTGATTTATTCAGTATGGCAGAGGCTTTAGATTATGCTAATAAATTAATTGATAGTGCGAAAAGCTCGCATATTGTTACAATAAATCCGGAAATTATTGAATATGCAAATAAGCATGAAGATTTCGCAAAAATTTTGAACGATGCGGAAATGGTTTTGGCTGACGGAATTGGCGTTAAAATTGGTTTAAAAATTAACGGGATAAACATAGAAAGAATTACAGGTATTGGATTTGCAAAAGCTTTGATTGAAAATGCTGCAAAAAATAATATTCCGGTTGCGTTAGTTGGTGCAAAACCTCATGTTATTGAGAAAGCTCAAAAAAATCTAAAAGAAGAATTATCAGATTTGAATATTGTTTATGCACATGACGGATATTTTAAAGATAATCAAGAAATTTTTGACGGTTTGAAAGAGGCTTGTCCAAAAATTTTATTAGTTGCTTTGGGTGCACCAAAACAAGAACAATTTATTTATGAATTGAAATCAATTTTGCCGTCAACTTTGATGATAGGAATAGGCGGAAGTTTTGATGTTTGGGCAGGTGAAGTCCAAAGAGCTCCACAAATTTGGCAAAATCTTGGATTAGAATGGTTGTATAGAACTATTAAGCAACCGGAAAGATTTAAAAGAATTTTTCCGACTTTGCCACTTTTCGTGTATAATGTAGTTAAAGAAAAATTAACAAAGAAAGGATAATATAAAAATGTTAGAACAAAAAGACATTGAACAATTACAGCAATTATGCAAACAAACAAGACGCAATATTATCAAAATGGCTAACCATGCTAAATCTGGTCATATTGGTGGAGCTTTCTCAGCAGTTGAAATTTTAACAACTTTGTATCAAAAAGTTATGAACATCACTCCTGAAATGAAAGCTGATCGTGATAGATTTGTTTTATCAAAAGGACATGCTTCTGCTGTATTTTATTCAGTTCTTTCTCAAAAAGGATTTATTCCTGAAGAAGAATTAATGACTTTCAGAATTTTTGGCTCTCGTTTGCAAGGTCACCCAAATACTCATATTCCTGGCGTTGAAGTTGCAACAGGTTCTTTAGGTCAAGGTCTTTCAATGTCTGTTGGTATGGCATTAGGTTTAAAATTAGATAAAAACCCAGCTCACGTATTCTGCTATTTAGGTGATGGGGAATTACAAGAAGGTACTTGTTGGGAAGCATTTATGCACGCTCCTCACAGACATTTGAACAATTTGACTGCAATTATTGACAGAAATATGTTACAAATTGACGGTGATGTTGAAAAAGTTAAATCTTTAGAACCTCTTGCTGATAAATTAAAAGCATTTAATTGGAATGTTGTTGAAATTGATGGTCATGACTTAAATCAAGTTTATGATACTTTAATGGCTGCAAAAAATAATTCTTCTGACAGACCAACTGCAATTATTGCACATACTACAAAAGGTAAAGGCGTTTCATTTATGGAAAACCAAGCTGGCTGGCATGGTAAAGCTCCAAATGATGAAGAAATGGAAAAAGCTTTAGCTGAATTGGCATAAGAGGATAAAAAGATGACAGTTACTCAATTAGATAAAGATAGAATTTTAGAAGTACATAATCAAACTGCAGAAGTTATTAAAAAAGGTAATGGACCTTTCTTTGCAAGAGTTTATGACAAAGACGGAAATATTGTTGCGGAAGCAGGAAATTCAGTTGTAAAAGATAATTGCCCTGTATATCACGCAGAAGTTAATGCAATCAGATGTGCGTGTGCAAATTTGGGAACTTATGATTTGGCTCCGTATGATTTGTCTTTGTACGTAAATGCAGAACCTTGCATAATGTGTGTTGGTGCAATTATGTGGTCAGGTATTAAAAAAGTATATTACGGTGTACCATCTAAAGATGTTGAAAGAATTACAGGCTTTGACGAAGGCTTTAAACCAAATTGGCACGAAGAATTTGCTAAAAGAGGTATTGAAGTTGAAGGCGATATCGAAGTCGAAGCAGGTAAAAAAGTTCTTGAAGATTATGTAAACAGCGGAAAAGAAGTTTACATGCCATCTAGATAAGGATAAATAAATTAAAAAAGGCTCGGGTTTTTAACCCGAGCCTTTTTTAATTTTTAAGTTTATTATTTTATTAATGCTTGAACTTCTTTAAAATTAGGGTGTTTTGATGTTTTTAGCAATTCAAATAAAACAGCTTCTGTTGCAGAAATTTTTGCCCCATTTTGTTCCATTAATTTTATGCCTGATTTAAAATCATCTTTTTTACGGCTTGCACAAGCATCTTTTACAACGTAAACTTCAAATCCATTTTCAATTAAATCAGCTACGGTTTGATGTACGCAAATATGTGCTTCTATTCCGCCGATGATAATTTGTTTTTTGCCGAAAGATTTTAATTTTTCTAAAAATCCGTCATCTTTTAATGCTGAAAAAGCTGTTTTTTCAAATATTGTAGTATTTTCTTTTATGTGTTCTGATACAAAATCAACTGTTTTCCCTAAACCTTGAGGATATTGTTCAGTTATAATTGACGGAATGCCTAAAATATTTGCTGTTTTTAAAAGAGTAGTGCTTTTTCTAACAACAGTATTTTTTTCAAGCATAGCTACAAGTTTTTCCTGTACGTCAATCAATAAAAGTAAGCAATTATTTTGGTCTAATGTATTCATTTATTCTCCTTATTTTTGTGAAATTTTTAGTGCGTTATCCAAATCTGAAATTATGTCTTCAACATCTTCTAAACCAACTGAAAATCTCATAAAATCTCTACCGATACCGCATTCTTCCATTTGTTCATCGGTTAATTGTCTGTGTGTTGTAAGTGCAGGATAAGTGATTATCGAACGAGAATCACCTATGTTTGTTGCATGAATTGGAAGTTTCAAGTTTTCAATAAATTTAACTCCGCTTGTTGCACCGTTTTTAATTCCGAAACTTACAATAGATGATGCTCCTTTTGGCATATATTTTTTTGCAAGTTCGTGGTATGGGTTGTCTTCTAGCATTGGGTAGTTAACCCAAGATACTGCCTCGTTATTTTTTAAGAATTTTGCAACTGTAAGGGCAGTATTTGAAAGTCTTTCCATTCTTAATGAAAGTGTTTCAAGTCCTTGAATGATTAAAAATGAATTCATAGGGCTAATGCAAGTTCCTAAATCTCTTATTAATTGAGCTCTCGCTTTTACGATATATGCTGCTTTTCCAAAGCATTCAACGTATTTTGTTCCGTGGTAGCTTTCATCAGGTTCTGTTAATTGAGGGAATTTGTCTGATGAAGTCCAGTCAAAGTTACCGCTATCAACGATAATTCCGCCCATTGATGTTCCGTGTCCGCCGATATATTTTGTAAGCGAATGAACGACAATATCTGCACCCCATTCAAATGGTCTGCAAAGATAAGGCGTTGTTATTGTGTTATCCACTATTAATGGAATATTGTATTTGTGTGCAACTTTTGCGATATTTTCAATATCTGCAATTTTTAATGACGGGTTATTTAACATTTCAACAAAAATACATTTTGTCTTTTCGTTGATTTTTTCTTCGTAATCTTTGCAATCATCAGAGGATACAAAATTTGTTTTTATACCCATTTTGCCTAAAGTTACGTTCAATAAATTAACTGTTCCGCCATACATATTTGTTGATGCAACAATTTCATCACCTGTTTGAGCAATATTTAAAATTGCAATCAATGAGGCTGATTGTCCTGATGATACTGCTAATGCACCAACACCACCTTCAAGAGCTGAAATGCGTTCTTCAAGTATGTTTGTTGTTGGGTTAGATAGTCTTGTATAAATATCACCGCTTTGTTTTAAGTCAAATAAATCTGCTGCATATTGAACAGAATCAAAGCTGTATGCAGTTGTTAAATATACAGGAACTGCGGGAGATTTTTTGTTTTCTGCCGCTTTGTGCGAACCTTGTACGCAAATTGTATCAAATTTCATTTTAATTTCTCACATTCATTTTAATAATATCTGAAATCCAAGGGATATAACTGTAACGTCCCATAAATGAAGTTACTGTTAAATAGAAAATAAAAGTATAAATCAAAATTTGTAATATTGAGAACCCAAATATTAAAGGCATCATAATTGGGAATAATATCATTGAAATAACTGTTCTTAGAACAGGGATAAAGTTCACAACGCTAGCAAGCATTCCAAAAAGTTGGCAAGCTAAAAAGTATGCAATTGATAGAAAAATTGATTGGAAAATGTGATATTTTAGAAATGGTCTTACGTTTGATTTTGTAAAAATTCCTAATAAAAGCCAAATAAACCCAATAAAACCTGAAGTTAAGTAACTCAAAGCTGATACAATTCTTTCAATCATGTATGGCTTTTCATATCGGTTACTAGGCATTTTCTAATAATTCTCCACGTCTGATATCATCAATGTAATCTTCTAATAATTGAATATAAACTAATTTATATTCATCATTTTCAGGTACAAGATTTACTGCAAATCTGTAAGATTTTAATGAATCTTCAATTTTGTTATTCATATAATATGTGTTTGCAATTAAAACGTGAATACTTGCATCGTTAGGGCTTAAGCTTAATGCTTTATTGTAGTATTCAAGAGCTTTGTCGTAATCTTTTAAGTTTGAATACATATTACCTACTAAAATGTAAGCATTCATTTGTTCCGGATTTGCTTCAATTGCTTTTTTATATAATTCTAAAGCACCTTCATTATCTTTGAAGTCTGATTTTGAAATTGCGTAACAAATGTATGTTTTATAGTTATCTCCTTCAATATTTAATGAAATATCGAAGAATTTGTACGCGTTTTCTTGGTCTTTCATTAATGAATATGTGTTTGCAATACAAATTGTAACTGTTTTATTTGTAGGGTTTAGTTCATATACTTTTAAATAATGATTTAAAGCGTTTTTGTAATCAAATAATTTGAAATAAATATTACCTAAATCAACGTGAGAAGTTAAGTTGTTAGGGTCAAGCGATAAAGCTTTTTCATAATATGCTTTTGATTCAATAAAATCATCGTAATCGTGATATAACAAGGCAATTGCGTTATATATTTCAGGATTTAATGAATTAAAATCAATTGCACGATTATAAAAATGAAGAGCTTTTGCAAAGTTTTTCATTTCAGCATAAGCATTACCTAAGTTGAAATAAACAAGGTAGTTTTCAGGGTCAACATCCATAGCTTTTGTATAATATTTTAAAGCTTTTTTATACTCTTTATCAAAGTAATAGATGCTACCGATGTTTAATAAGGCTTGAGAATCATTCGGGTGAATGCTTAGTAAACTTTCGTATACTGAAATAACCTTATCAAATTTGTTGTCCATTGCATACAATTTAGCTAAAGTATGGTAATTATCCGCATTGCTGGGATCTTGTGCCATAGCCATGATTGTTGTGTTTAAATCATTTTGTATGTCTTTTTGTAATTGTTCTTCTTTGTTCATTTTATCGCTCATAATTTTATTTTACCGCATAATTTTATTTTAGCAAAGTTTTTCTCGAAATTTTGAAATTTAGTCCTCGTATTCAGCGTATTCTTTTGATTCTTCTTTCCATTTTTCTTCGCTTACACTGAATGCGTGGCTCCAAAATTTTTCGATAGCATAAGTTTCACGTTCATCTCTTTGTAAAACGTGTACAACTACATCGCCATAGTCAAGCAGATTCCAACGATTTTTTAAGTCGTTTTCTTCTCCGTTTGGAAGTCTTTGGAATAAGTTTTTAATTTTTTCTTTTACGTTTCCAGTTAAAGATTTTACTTGAGTGTTTGAATCAGCAGAGCAAATTACAAAGTAATCGGCAAGTGATGAAACTTGGCTTATGTTTAATACTGAAATATTTTTTGCTAATTTATCGTCTAAAATTCTTGCAACAATACAAGCAAATTTATCTGAAGTCATTTGTTCTGTCATAATTAAGATTCCATCATATCAATTCTTTTTTGGTGGCGTCCGCCTTCATATTCACTTTTTAACCAAACGTCAACAATATCAAGTGCCAAAGATTCACCTGTAATTCTTTCGCCTAAGCATAAAACATTTGCGTTATTGTGAAGTCTTGAAAGCATTGCAGAATGACTTTCGTGGCATAGTGCTGCACGAATACCTTTTACTTTGTTTGCAACGATTGAAACCCCAATACCAGAACCACAAACAAGAATACCTTTTTCGTTTTCACCTTTTGCAACGCTGTTACCTACTGCTTTTGCGTAAATAGGGTAGTCGCAAGAGTCTGTTGAATATGTTCCGAAGTCTTGAACCTCATGTCCTTGTGCTTCAAGGTGTTTTATAATTGTGTTTTTTAAATTAAATCCGCCGTGGTCTGAACCGATAGCTATTTTTGTCATTCTTGTATCCTCCATTTTATGTTTATTATACAAAATCACTTCTATCTACGCAAAAGTGTAAATT
>CAZKJV010000053.1:0-10040 GCA_964553175.1 uncultured Muribaculaceae bacterium
TATTTAATTGGTGTAATTTTCTTATCAGTTTGACCTCTTAAATATGCATGCCCGCCATATTTATAATGAGCTTTTTTAAGGATAACACCAATTGGAGCACCAACACCTTTTATTTTCCAATTTTGAGGCAAACAATAATTTGACGGAATAATCAACGGATTTTTATTCAAGAAAAATTTATTAACATAGCTTTCGTCATGGCAAATAGGAATAACGTCATTAGCAAGGTCAAGAGAAGCCCAAGAATTTAACTCTTCACACATGTCAAAATATTCTTTAGAACAACCACCGTGAAGTCCGCCCATAAAATAATATTTTCCTTCGCCAAATGGAATATATGCCAAAGATTTTTCACATCTATCATACGGAAATTCATCTGGATTTTTGTGTAAATAATTTGCCCAAGGACAAATTGCAAGGTAGCCATTTTCAGCTTTTGGTAAAATTTCATCACCAACAGGTGCGACAAATTTCATATTTGCATTAAAGTAAAAAACATAATCCATTAATATAGCTTTTTCTTTAACAGATAATAACGCTTCAAATTTTTTCATAACGCTATACGGCCATTTTAATGCCTCATATTTACATTTATGAACAAAATTATCTTCTTCACCGTAAACATTTTCAGCATCAGTTATTACAAAAAAGTGAACTTCATGATTTTTAAATAAAAACTCTTTTGCAGTCTTATAAAAATCTTCCCAAAAACAAATATATCTACCTGTTACTATATACAAAATACCAATTTTCATACGAAAATCATACAAAAAAAAAAAAAAAAACAAGAAGTATTCTAAACTTTGCGTTAAAATATATAATTATGGAACGCAAATTTAAACTTGTATCAAAATATGCACCGTCAGGCGACCAACCGAAAGCCATAAAACAACTTGTTAACGGAATTAATCTCGGATTTGATTCCCAAACTTTGCTTGGTATAACAGGTTCTGGTAAAACATTCACAATTGCAAATGTTATTGAACAAGTTCAAAAACCAACATTAATCATTGCTCACAACAAAACTCTTGCGGCACAACTTTATAACGAGTTCAAAGAACTTTTTCCTGAAAATGCCGTTGAGTATTTTATTTCTTATTACGATTACTATCAGCCCGAAGCGTACATTCCACGCACGGACACTTATATTGAAAAATCTGCAAGCATAAATGAAGAAATCGACCGACTTCGCCACAACACAACAAGAAGTCTTTATGAACGCAACGACGTCATTGTTGTTGCATCTGTAAGTTGCATTTATGGTTTAGGGTTACCCGAGAATTATTTTAAAGGTTCAATTGAACTTTCTGTAGGTATGGAAATTTCAAGAGAACAACTTTTAACACACCTTGTAAGCGTTCAATATACCCGTAATGACTTAGTTCTTGAACGTGCAAACTTCCGTGCTAGAGGTGATGTTGTAGAAATTATCCCGTCTTATGAAAAAATTATCACAAGAGTTTATTTCTTTGGTGATGAAATAGAAAAAATAGTAAAAATTGACGCAACAACAGGCGAAGTGCTTGAAGCCGTAGAAAAAACCGTTATTTATCCTGCGGTGCATTATCTTGCCTATGACGAGGACACCGACGAAACAATAAAATTAATTAGAAAAGAATTACAAACAAGACTTGCAGAATTAAACAGTCAAAACAAACTTATTGAAGCTCAAAGGCTTGAACAAAGGGTTAAATATGACCTTGAAATGATAAAAGAAATGGGTTACTGTTCAGGAATTGAAAACTATTCAAGAATTATTGAACGCCGTCCAAAAGGTTCAGCTCCCGCAACTCTTTTAGACTATTTTAGAGGAGATTTTTTGACCGTTGTTGACGAATCTCACGTAACCTTACCTCAAATAAAAGGAATGTCCCACGGCGATGGAGCAAGAAAAGATACGCTTATTGAATATGGGTTCAGATTACCTTGTGCAAAGGACAACCGCCCATTAAAAAATGAAGAATTTTACAACAAAGTTGGACAAAAAATCTACATTTCAGCCACTCCTGCCGAATTTGAACTAAAATCATCAGAACAATTTGTTGAACAAATCATCAGACCAACAGGACTTGTCGACCCTAAAATAAGCGTTAGACCTATCGACTCACAAATTCCTGACCTTAAATCAGAAATTGAAAAACGTACGGCAAAAAATGAGCGTGTTTTAATAACAACGCTTACAAAACGCATGGCTGAAGATTTATGCGATTACTTTTTACAAGAAGGAATAAAAGTCCGATATTTACACAGCGAAATCCAATCTCTTGAACGTATTGAAATTCTAAGAGATTTAAGACTCGGCGAATTTGATGTACTTATCGGGGTAAATCTGCTCAGAGAGGGACTCGACATTCCTGAAGTTTCACTTGTCGCAATCATGGACGCCGATAAAGAAGGATTTTTACGTTCTGAAACAAGTTTAATCCAAACAATCGGGCGTGCGGCTCGTAATTCTTGCGGGGAAGTTATCATGTACGCAGACAACATGACAGATTCAATGGCTAAAGCTATTCAAGAAACAGAACGCAGACGAGAAATACAAATAGAACACAATAAAAAATATGGAATTATTCCAAAAACAATCAAAAAACCTATTGAAAACAATCTTTTATCACTCGTTGCAAGTTACAGAAACTTTGAAGACATTGTTGCGGAAGAAATGGTTGATTTAGGAATTGATAAAAAAGATTTACCAAAACTTATATCAAAACTTGAAAAAGACATGCACAAAGCAGCAAAAATACTTGATTTTGAGCGTGCCGCAGAAATTCGTGACCAATTAAAAAAACTTCGTGAAATGGTTTAATAAAAAAAATTAAAACGAAATGTTGACTTTCTAAAAATCTTCATTAAATAGAAAATGTTAAGAGAATAAGGAGAGTCAATATGTCTATTAATGCAATCAAAACTCAAATGCTTGGTATTCAACAAGCAAAAGCAAACATCAAATCCGATGTCAAAGAAAAAAACAAAAACACTCAAAGCGAACAAACTACACCAACTACAAACAAACAAATTTCAGCAGAAGACGTGTTTAAATACATGTCCGCAACTACCGTACCTGTACAAATGAAGAAAGCAACTGATATCAAAGCCTACGTAAATAAGGAAAGTGCAGACAGAATAGCAAATTCAATGAAAAACTTTGAATCTCTATTTGCCTCAAAGCTTTCATCTGTAAAATCAGAATTTGGCAACATTTCAGACGAATTAGCAGAAAAAATCACATTATCAATGTTTTAGAATTTACTTTAAAAATCAAATAGAATTGCATTATGTAGATATACGCCCGAAGAAATTCGGGCTTTTTCTTTTGTTTAAATCATAAAAAGACTAAAGACGAATAATTTGGTAAAAAAAAGGGCGATTTTGAAGAAATCAAAATCGCCCTTTTTTATTACTCTTATCTTTAATTATTTTAAATAATGATCTTTACCTGCACCGAAAGCATTTTTTGCTACATCAACTGCACCGTATGCTGCTAAACCTGTTGCTGCAACTTTTGAAACTTTACCTTTTGTCAAAACTGTAGCTGCTGTCAACGCTAGAGGTACTACATTTGAAACTAATGATTCAGCAACACCTTTGATATATCCTTTTGCGGAATTAAAGAAGTTTCTAACTCCGTTAAACAACTGACCCTTCATTTCCATATCAAAGCGTTTATTTTGAATATCGTTCATTAAACAGCTTGGTTTGTTCAATTGTTTTGAATCCATATATGCATCAAGCCCTGCTGAGGCGATTGCTTCACGTTTTGTTTCACCGGCTCTTACTTGACCTAATCTATGAGCATCATATGCAATTGCTGCTAATCCAACATAACCTGTTGTTTTTGCTAAAGCTGATGAGAATGTGATTGCCATTTTATTTATTCCTTATTTGTTGATTTTTATTACTTGTTTGAGTTTTAATTTGATTTTTTGATTTGTTACTGAGGCATTCTTAATAAAATTTTGTTTGCTACGTCTGCCTCTTGTGAGCCTTGTTTTTGTTTTGACATCTGTTTTAATAATTGGTTTGTGAAATCATCACCTGTTATTAAATTTGCCTCTAAGGCTGCTAATGATAAACTTCTTACCCCTAATTCTGGATCTTGTAACATTTTGTTTGTTAATGCTGTAAGTGCCGGATTATCTTTTCTTTCTGGGTCTTCTTGAAGTCTGGCTACTACATCTTGACCTGCCATTAATCTTAATTTTGTATCTTGTGAGTTCAAATAACTTTCTAAATTTCTTACGTAATGGTCAGTTAATTCCATTTTTGGTTTGTTTGAAGAAGTATTTTTTGCGATTTGTTTAATTGCATCTACCAATTCTTTTGGAACTTCTACTTCTTGTTTTATTGGATTTGTTTGAACTGTTACTGTTTGATTTTCTTGATTTGTTTGATTTATTTCTTGAGATTGGTTTCCTTCATCTTTAAAGTTTGTTGTTGCTCCAGGAAGATTTGCTTCTTCATTTGCTTTGTTAATATTTTTCATTTTTGTTTCCAAAGCGGCTTGATTTAACTTATTAATCGCTGGCATTGCAAACGAATTTATATAATATGCTGCAGGATAACAACCATTATTCAAAGCCATTGTTGGTGCCATTGAACCAGGTTTTGTCATATAACCTGCTGATGGAGTATTTACTGATATACTTACACTTGGAGTGCTACCTACAAAATTCGATACGTTTTGCATCTTTTTATTAACCTAACCTAAATATTATATTAACCTTACCTACATATATATAAAGTCTAAAACCATGTAAAAATTGCCTTTTTGGGGGTATTGTTAAGAAATATTAACAAAGTTTTTTTGTAAAAAAAATTGTTATAATTATGGTATGAATAATTTTCAAAAAGAACTACCAAAAAGACTCTGTTTTCATTGTAACAAATGCGATGGGAATCTACCATTGACGGCGTTTTCAGAACTTCCTGAGGGATGTGGATATTTAGGTTGGATTTTTTTAAAACAAGAAGAACATAAACAAAAAGTTAGAAAATTAGATGAAGAAATTGTTATGTTAAATGTAAAAATTCAAAACTCAAAAAGCAATACAAAGAAAAAAAAATACGAACATGCCAAAAATAAGGTTCTAAAACTGTTAGAAGAACTTAAACAATTTGGACCAATAGATTTTTAAAAAATATTTTCTTAAACAAAAAGGGCGGAAATTTTTTCAAAATTTCCGCCCTTTTTGCATCTTTTATTTTTATTTTTCTTAAAATAATCTTTCATACGGACTTTCTGAATCTTTTTTTGTTTGTCCAATATAATCTGCAAACGCCAAATAATTAAAAATCAATGCCATTTCTAAATAAAGTAACAAAAAGAAATTTGACATATTTAAACCTGACAAAAAATAAATAATGATTATTGGAATTGCAACAAAAATTCCAAGGAAAATAATATCTTGAATTACAAAAAATATTAAATTCACAATGAAAGTTTTTAAAGCTCTCAAAACTTTCATTGGATTATAAGCATCTAAAACTTTGCCCGTATCTAAAAATTGAGTAACACTCGCAAAAAACAATGATATACACAATAAACCTGCAATTATTGTAATAACATAATACGTCGTTTTTACTTCAACTAATTGCGGATAAACTTTAAACAACTCAGTTATACCAAAAGAAAATCCATACAAAATTGCCAACGACGGAATAGACGCAATTATCGTTAATCCAAGAGTCAAAAACATTCTTACAGGCATTAAAAATGATGGTAACAGCATTGGTTCCGCATTGCAAGAACGTCTGATTGTTTCAAAAAACACCGCAAGAAAAATTACACAAAAAATTATATTCAAAGACAATTGCATAACATCAATTTTAGAATAAAATGCAAGCATATAAGGTATTGCCAAAATCAATATCTTAATCATTGCATATCTATCTGCCGCAACGTTTCTTATGCAATCTACAAGATTTACCATTTTTTCCTTTCTTGATTAGAATTGTCTTAAAAATCTTTCATCATTATTGAAGAATAAACGAATATCATCAATTGCATATTTAAGCATAGCAAGTCTTTCAACTCCCATACCGAAAGCAAATCCGCTATATACTTCTGGGTCAATTCCTGAATCTCTTAATACATTCACATCAACCATGCCTGCACCTAAGATTTCTAACCAACCTGTACCAGAGCAAGTTCTACAACCTTTGCCTTTACACATAATACATTCAACGTCGATTTCCACTGATGGTTCTGTGAATGGGAAGAAACTACTTCTAAATCTTGTAGGTCTTGAAGAACCGAAATATAATCTTAAAAACTCATTCATAACCCCTTTCAAATCAGCCATAGTAACGTTTTTGTCAATATATAGACCTTCGATTTGATGGAAGAAATTATTTTTTCTTGAATTAATATTTTCATTTCTGTAAACTCTACCAGGGGCAATAATTCTAATTGGCGGTTTTGTTTCAGCCATCGTACGAACTTGAGCACCTGAAGTTTGGCTTCTCAAAAGAACATTCGGAGCAATACTTGTATAGAATGTGTCTTGCATATCTTTTGCAGGGTGATCTGCAGGGAAATTCAACATATCAAAGTTAAAATATTCTGTTTCAACTTCCGGCGAATGTTTATCAGGTGCAACAGAAAATCCCAAAGAATGGAATATGTCTGTAATTTCATCAATAGTTCTTGTAATTGGGTGAGTATGACCCATTTGAACATATTTACCAGACAAAGTTACATCAATTTTTTCTTTTTTTAATTTTTCATCTAACTCTTTTTTATAAAATTCATCATATTTTGCTTTTACTTCTGCTTCTAAATTATTAGCAACTTCGTTTGCAAAAGCACCGACAATTCTTTTATCTTCATCAGAAAGATCTTTTAAATTTTTCTTAATAGAATTTAATTCACCTTTTCTGCTTAAATATTTCAATTTCAATTCTTCAATATCAGCAATTGATTGAGCTTTTTCTAAATCACTTTTTGCATCATCATAAATTTTTTGTAACTGTTCTTTCATTTTATATTTCCCCTAATTATAATACCGGATTGTATTTCTTTTCATGAGCAACTGTCGTAAAATCCCCATGCCCTGGATATATTTTAACATCATCGGCAAACATTTCCAATACTTTTTTTACACTTTGAGCAATTTGTTCATAACTTCCACCCGGTAAATCTGTTCTACCAATGCTTTCTTGGAAAATTGTATCCCCCGAAAACAATTTATTGTCCACGAAATAACAAACACCGCCTTTTGTATGTCCGGCAGTTGTTATCATTTGAACTTTTTCGTTTCCAATAAAAATTTCCGAATTTTCATCTATATATTTTGAAATATGCGGAACTTTTACATCTTCAACATTGCCAACAAAAGCGTGAACAAATTCAACCACATCTTCAATCAAATCTTTATCGCCAATCGGTGCTAAAATTTCAACTTCAGACATTTTTTCGTGTAATTTATTCAAGCCTAAAATATGGTCAAAATGTCCGTGCGTAATCAAAACATATTTCAATTTTGCACCATATTCTTGCAATTTTTCTTGTAATTCATCGGTATATTGAGAACAATCAATTAAAACAGCCTCTTTTGAATTATCGTCAATAAGAAGATAATTGTTATTAGCCAACATTCCTACTACAAAAGTTTCTAATATCATTCTTCACTTCTCACTAAATCAAAAATATCTCTGCAAGTTTTAAATAATTTTTCCGCATCGTTCAATGGCAACATATTATCACCATCACACAATGCTTTTTCAGGCTCAGGATGAACTTCAAAGAATAACGCATTTACACCCGCAGCCACTGCTGATTTTGCCAAAACAGGAACCCAACGTCTATCCCCACCTGTTGCACAACCATTTGTTCCCGGCATTTGAACACTATGTGTTGCATCAAAAACGACAGGATAACCTAACATCTGCATCATTGGGATAGCACGCATATCAGTTACCAAGTTGTTATAACCAAAAGTTACGCCACGTTCTGTAAACAAAATTTTATCATTTCCGGACTCAGCTACTTTTTGAGCCAAAGCTTTCATCTGTTGAGGTGCTAAAAATTGACCTTTTTTAATATTTACAATCTTTCCTGTTTTTGCAGCCGCAACAAGTAAATCAGTTTGACGACACATAAATGCAGGAATTTGTATTATATCTGCAACTTCCGAAACTTTTTGAGCATCTTGTGGCAAATGAACATCGGTTACAATCGGTAAATCAAATTCTTTTTTAATCTTTGCCAAATATTCTAAGCCTTTATCAATACCCAAACCTCTATAACCGTCTATTGTTGAACGATTAGCCTTGTCGTAAGAAGCTTTGAATACGTAATTAACACCTAATTTTTCGGTAACTTTTTTTAATTTTTCTGCAACAGTTGCCATGCAATCATAACTTTCAATTGCACAAGGTCCTGCCAAAATTGTTAAACTATTACCACCAATTTCAAAATCTTTTAAATTTATTTTTTTAACATCTATCATAATATCTTTATTTTAGCCAAAAAATAAGAGAATTACAACACAAAAAAAGAGCCTTAAAATTAAGACTCTTTTTTAAATTATAACCAATTTTAAAATTAGTATCTGTAATGAGCGAAAGCTTTGTTAGCTTCAGCCATTTTATGAGTATCTTCACGTTTTTTGCAAGCTTGACCTGCACCGTTTGAAGCATCAATCAATTCACTTGTTAATTTATCGATGAATGATTTACCACTTCTGTTTTTAGCAGCTGCAATTAACCAAGATGAAGAAAGTGCGAAACCTCTGTCAGCTTTAACTTCTAAAGGTACTTGGTAAGTAGAACCACCGATACGGCGAGCTTTTACTTCTAATAAAGGAGTAGCATTTGTTAATGCTTTTTGGAAAATTTCCAAACCTTTTTCGTTAGTTCTTTCTTCAATTTTAGTAATTGTTGAGTAGAAAATTCTTTCTGCTAAAGATTTTTTACCACGACGCATAATTCTATTGATGAATTTTGATACGTCTACACTGTTATATAATGGGTCTGCAGCAGGAATTCTTCTTGCTGGTTTAGAACGTCTTGACATTATTTACCTCCTTTAGCACGTTTTGCACCGTATTTTGATCTTGATTGGTTACGGTTAGCAACACCTGCTGTATCCAATGTACCACGAATGATGTGATATCTTACACCTGGAAGGTCTTTAACCCTTCCACCTCTGATAAGAACAACACTGTGTTCTTGTAGGTTGTGACCAATACCTGGAATATATGAAGTAACTTCAAATCCGTTAGTTAATTTAACCCTTGCTACTTTTCTAAGTGCTGAGTTAGGTTTTTTAGGAGTTGTTGTATAAACTCTTGTGCAAACTCCACGTCTTTGAGGGCATTCCATTAATGCCGGTGATTTTGTTTTGTCTACTAGCTTTTTACGTTCTCTACGTACAAGCTGATTGATTGTTGGCATATTTTCTCCTTATATGTAATTATTCTTTATTTCGCCTAATTCCTAACTTGAATTTTTCAGCACAAAAATTCAGCTAAGTGTCATACTATATATATAACAACAAGCAAAAAGTATTGTCAACCGTTAAAACTGATTGACAACACTTTTGTTAAGTTTTTTCAAGATTGAATTTTAATTATTGAGTTACTGCAAAATGAAAATCTTCCGTCCAAGATTCAAACCCACCTTGCATTAACATTACGGGATAACCCGCCTCAGCAAGTCTGAATGCCGCTCTATCACCCAAATGGCATAAATAATTATAGCAATAAATCACGTTAATTTCTTCTGTTGAAAGAAATTCTAAGCTATTTTTCAAATCTGCATACGGAATATTTACCGCATTTGGCAAATGTGAAATTTCATAATCCTCTTTTTCTCTAACGTCAATTAATTTGATTTTATGCTTATCCATCATTTCTTTTAATTCAACAGGACCCAACGTATACGCAAGATTTTTTGCAAAATAATTCATTGCTTTTTCGCTATTAAAACGTAATTCGTTAATTTTTTCACTCATAAATTTACCCTCATTTTTTAACTACAAAAACAGGATAAATTAAATTAAAAAATTTTAATTTACCCTGTTGTATAAACTTATAGAA
>CAZKJV010000054.1:0-10010 GCA_964553175.1 uncultured Muribaculaceae bacterium
AATATTTTTATTTTTATTTTATAGGATTACTTTTATCTTTTGTTTGTTTCGTAATGACGAAATATTGTCATTGCGAACAAAGTGAGGCAATCCAGAAAAATACAAAATTAATAAAATGGATTGCCACGTCGTTTCTTGAGTTATTCTGGGTGTCGTCGGAGTAACGTCCGACGACTTACGGATTTCACTTCGTTTCACCCTACCGAAAACCCACTCGCAATGACCCGTATGCCGTCCTATAAAACTATCGCACAAAATTCAATACAGATTTCAATTCTAAATAATATCCGTCATTCAACAATCCGAAAAATTTTTCATAAGTCTTTGGTGCAAGTTCTTTTACTGTCGTTTCATCAACATACAAGCCCTCAACAAAACGGGCAAAAAGTTCTGTTGGGCGTTCATAATATCTATTTAATTTACAAATTCTTTGCGAAATTCTTGTCTGCTTTTTTTGGTACGATTTTAATCTAATAAAAGCCACAACAGACGGTTTCAACTCCGGAAAATCATATTCAATATTATCTATTGAATAAATTTTAGACCTCTGAAACAACCAACCGCTTATTTTTACTCTGTCATATTTCAGCAAATATTTTGCATTAGATTTTTTTACAATCTTTTCTAATTCCTTAAACTTCTTTGAGCGTTGGAATTTCGGATACTCTTTTTTTATCTGCTCATCTAATTCTTTTATCTTATTTTTAACTATCTCACGATGATTTGACAGTTTTTTATGCAAAGAATTTACATCAACAAAATGCGTAACCGCAACCAATTCCTTAAAAATTTCATCTGTTTCTTCACAATCAAACAAAACGTCCAAAGAACCGCCAGTTTTTGCCATGTTTTTTTCTATCTTTGAATGAACATAGTGTGCAAATTCGTGCAAAAGAGTTGGAACAACACGTTCTTGAGGCAAATTTTTTGAAATATCTATTCTTCCGTCAAGAAAAAAACCTTGATGACCTCTAGCCTTAGTTGAAGTATGAATTTCCAGTCCCAAAGATTTAAAATATTTAATTAAATCATTTTCAATCGTCATAAATTACATATCTGTTTCGTGAGCAATCCAACCTAAGTAATCCTCAGAACCCACAATCACAGGCAACGCAATAATTTCCGGAACATTGTACGAATGCAAAGCCTTAATAACTGCCTCTATTTTATCAAACAATTCACGTCTTGTTTTAATTATCAAAAGCATTTCATTTTCATTACAAAGTTCACTATTCCAAGAAAATACAGAATGCACTTTATCTACAATACTTACACACGCAGCAAGGCGTTCTGATACAATCGCATTTGAGATTTTTTTTGCATCGTCTTTAGTTGGTACTGTACAAAAAATAACTATTGCGTCCATATTATTCCTCGTCAACGTATGAAGTTAAACGTTCAATACTTTTATTCAATCTTGTTAATTGTTTATCAATATCACTTAATTTTTTAGACATATTTGAAGAATCATTATTGCCTTGAATTGCAATTAATTCGTCTAATTTGTCTTCCAAAGCCTCGATGCGTTGTTGTTGTTTTGCAAATTTTGTATCAAGTTCATCTAAAACAGCTTCATTTGACGGCATTGCACGTTTTAATTTGTTCAACGTTTCAGAAACATCGGAAAGTTTTTCGTCTGCACTATCAGCCCAAACTGAAAGTTTTGCAACTGATTCAATTGTAGAATTTTGTTGTTTTAAATTTTCGTCAACTTGGTTCTTAATATTATCCAAAGATTCAGTAACTGACGTATAATCAAGTTTTTTCAAGCCCTCATACAAGTCAGAAATTGTATTTTTAAATGACAAAATTGAAGTATTCAACGCACTTGCTGATTCATCAGATGCAAGTAACAATTTATTTGTGCGTGAGCTAATACTTACAACATCAGAAGTTATACGCTCAATATCAACCTTCATTTTGAAAATATCATCTTGGCTAATATTAAATTTCAAGCTATCAACTTGTTGAACAATTTCGTTTACGTAATCAGCAATTTCTTTTAACGAATTTGTTTCAACAACTTTTTTAATATCTTCAAGAGCAAGTCTTAAGCGTGCAATATCAGATTCAACATCTTGCATTGAATAATTATAATCACCGTCATCTTCAGCAGAACCAACTCTTAATTGATTTAATTGTTGTTTCATCAACTCAACTTGTTCGTGCAAAGTTTGAGGTACGCTGTCGATTTTTGCTGAAACCTCTTCAACAGATTTAACCATTGATTCTACGTCTTTGTATTCCAAAGGTTTTAAAGAATCAATCGCATGTTTAATCGTTCTAACTTCTTGGCTTACTGTTTCATTGTTTGCCAAAGCGTCTAAAATTGCTTGAGCTTTTTCTTCAACAAAATCTTTGATTTCTTCACCCTCAACAACAAATGAAAGTTGTTCAAAAACGTTCAAAACATGTTTCATTATTGTTGTTTTCACAGAGTTTAATTCATTTTTCATGTCCTCTGTGAAAATATCAAGAGTTGAATAATTTTTAGAAAATACGTTTAATTTTTGGTCTAAGCCATTAATAACATTTTTCAATTGTTCTTGAACTTCAATCATTCCTGAAAGTTTTGGAATTTTTTGTAATTCATCAAGACAATCTAAATTTTTCAATTTATCCAAAAGTGTCAACTTATTCAAGGCATTTAATTTATCAACGCTGATAATTTCAGTCAATTTTGATAACTGCTCAATACCTTTCATTTTATTAATATCTTCTAAAGTCGCCAAAGTTTCCAAGATATTAATAGTATTCAAGAATTTTTGTTGATCTTTTACAGTGTTTCTGATTTCTTGCAAAGATTTGTCAATTTCAAACTTAACATCATCATTTAACGCTATTAAATCCATTTTTTGGCTTATAACTTTTAAATCTTTGCTAATTTCATCATCATTTTTGAAATCCCACATTGCTTGTTTTACGGAATTTATTTCGTTAACAATTTGAGATTTGTATTCTTCTAACAAAACTTGAACGTTTGAAATAGGTTCACCGTCATTATCTTGCACTGTAATATTTGATGCGTGAGTTTGAACTGAAGAAAGCATTTGAGCAATATCAGCTTTTAATCCATCAAAATCAACATTGACATTGCTTTCAGACATTGCTTTTGAAATTTTTGCATCAATATTGTCTGAAGTATGTTTTACAAGATTAGCAAGTTCGCTTAAATTAGTCGTAAAATCAACAATAATACTTTTTTCTTCATCGCCTAAACCTGCAATTTTTTCTTCAGAAATTGCACTTGAAGAAATTTTTGCGTTCAAAACTTCATCTTTAACTTTTGCAATACTATCAAAAAGTTCGTTTAATTGACGTTTTATAGCTTCAAGTTGTTCTTTGTCGTTTAAAGTATCCAATTTTGATAAAATTTCATTTTGTTTTGCTTGAACTTCATCAAATTTTGGTAGAACAGCACCATCAATATGTTTATGAATATTTTCAAATTTTTCAGTTAAACCGTTTCTAACTTCAACGATTTTTGAGTCTAAAATTTCAACTAACTCATCAATAGAACCATTTACTGAAGAACTATTCGCAACATTATTTTCTGCAAGTGACGGCATTAAAGGTTTTACTTGTTCAAGCATGCTTTTTATATCAGATAAAGTGCTTGCAAGCGAATTTTTAACCGCCTGCTCCATATTATTAATACGGTTTTCAACAGAGCCAAAACCTGTGAAAATATTGTTCAAAATCGGACGTGCTTCTTCTGAAACGGATTCGTCCATTAATTTTTCAATGCCGATTTTATAAGCGTCCATTTGGTCTTTTAAAACACCAGCAACGTTTTGAAAATCAACATCAACAAATGACATTACTGCATTTTTTACAGGTTCAAACTCTTGCAAAATCTTTTCTGAACGATTATACAAGTTTTCCATAAAGTCTGTTGACATAAAATTCAACTGGTCTTTTACTTTATTTAATTTACCCTCAAGTTTCAAAACCGAATCATTTGAGATGTTTTCTGAACTTGATACATTTTGTTCAACTGAGAAATTTGCTTTATTTGCGGTCAATAAAACTTTTATGTCTGAAACTGCAAGTAATAAGTCTTGCATAGTATGTTGAACTTCATCAAAACCATCTTTTATACCAATAATAGCAGTAGGTTGCTCACTTATTAATGATAAAGCATTCATTACTGAATCAAATCTTGAAGAAATACCATTGCAAACACTTACAAATCTGTCATTTTGACCTTTTGATGCGTCTTTAAAATCTGAAAATACTTTGTTTAATTCATTTTTTAAAGAATTAAATTCAAAAGCAAAATTGTTCATCTTAATGTCAGCAGATTCACAATCTTCCTTAATTCCAGACATATAAGACATTATATTTTCTTGGACAGAATGCAATGCTACATCAAAATCACCTGCAATTCTTCCAAAAATTGCCTCTAAATTTGTAATTTTTGAAACTATTTCATCATTGTTTGAAACTAAATTTTTAATATCGTAAACAATTTCTTTTAAGTTTTTAACTTCGCCGATAAGCCCCTCTTTTAGCGGAGAAACAAGACTTTCAACATCTTCTTGTAAAAATTTTAACTTATCAGAAATAGTTGCTAAATCACGAATACATTGTTCTACAAAAGCTCTTTGACCCTCTTCGGAAGCAATATAACCTTGGCGAATTGTATCAGGTAAATATGTAACAATTTCACGAATTTTGTCAGATAATTCCAACAAATTATCTATTCTACCTGAAACTTTATCTGAATTTCTATCTGCATTTTCCATTACAGACGCTTTGATTTGCTCAACTTTTTCAACAAGCAAATTCAAATTGTTTTTAATTGGTTCAATACCTGAATTTGCAATTGCATCAACAAATCCGGCTTTTACATTTCTACCTGTATCGTCGATTAAAGTTCGCATGCTTTCAAAAGAAGTTTTGAAATCCAAATCTTCAATCAATTTTGCCAAAGATTTGAATTCTGAAGTTGTATCAATCAAATCACCACGCATAACGTTTGTTGATTCAATAACGTCATGAACAAGTTTTGAAAGTTCTGCTTTAAATACTTCAAAATCTTCTTCTGTCAAAATTTTTGTAACAATTGCGGATAATTTATCAAGTTGAATTAGCAAAGAGCGTTGACTTTGGTCATTTGCATCTGTCAAAGCTCCTTTTAAAGTTGTGATAAGCTCAATTGCACCCTCAACTTTTCTAACTAAACCGTCAAAATCACTTTGACCTGCAAGAGCTTTGATATTCGCATTGATTTTTGTGTTTTGAGAAACAACTTCATCAATCGCATCACACATTTTGTTTTGTTTTTGGTCAACAACTTGAACTGCTGTCATCATTGTAGCTGATGTATTTTTTACATCAGTCAACGCATTCAACATTTTCAAAACTTCCGCTGTCGGGTCAAGTTTTGAAACATGCTCCATCATTGTTTCAAAATTGTTGTTAACATTTAAAATAATACTTTCAAATCCATTATTGAATTTTTCAATATCAGATTTGATAGAAGTAACACTCTTTATAATATCTCTTTTATCAGTATCATCAGTTCTCAAAGCCTCAATACGCAAAGTGATTTCGTTTAAAATATCACCTTGAGCCATTACTTGTTTTGAAAATACTGTTAAATTAGTTGAAAGAACATCGAACAATTCTTTTATTTGAGGTACTGTAACTAAATCATCATTGTTTCTAACAACTTCTTTTAAAGCGGTTTCAAGTTCTGTAAATTTAACTGTTACATAAGAATATTTATCAGAAATGCTATGTTTTAAATCGGCAATCAACTCTAACATTTCTTCATCATCAAGTGAAGAAGAAATCGTATCTAATTTTACAGCCAAATTATTTAAAACACGACTTGTATCACCTATATTTAATGCATTTTGCGTTTTTATTGAATCCAAAGTATCAGACAATTCTGAAAACTTTTTATTCATCTCATCTACGTTAAAACCTTCGCTCACCAGCTTTATTCCTCGTTAAAACAATATTTTCAGTACCTATTAACCCTTATAAAAAAGGTTACAATAATTATAACATGAAAAACAAATTTTGACATATATGTAAATTTCCACTAAAATAATGAGAGAAAAATGAGCTAAATCAACTAAAAGATTGATTAAAAAAAGTTTATATCGTCTTATCTTAGAATTACAAGCAAAAAAGGATACTGAAATTGAAAAAGAAAGACTTAAAACAAGCAATAAAAGAAAAAGAAATCCAACTTTCAAGATTAGAAAAACATATTGATCAATCAAAAACAAGTGCAGAAGTTTACAACAATGTACTACTTGAAAAAGCTATCCTAAAAAAAGAACTTCAAGAATCTGAAAAAAATAAATTTACCGAAAGAATAAAACAACTTATTCCTCGCAAAAAAACTTTGATTTGCGATTATTTTAAATCTAAATAAGATTTTATATTTTTTAAATCATCTAAAGTTGTTTCAATCTGCTTTTGAGATGCATATTGCATTAGATAAGACGGGTGATAAATTGTTATCGCATCGTAATTTTTTTCGTTAACCTCTAATTGAAAAATCTTACCTCGAACACTACCCATTGTTACAGATTTTTTACCAGTCAAAGCTTTGTAAGAAGTTAATCCGCATAAAACCAAAAGCTTTGGGCTTACAGTTTCAATTTCGCTAACTAAAAAATGAACACACGAATTTATTTCAACATTATCAGGCGTTTTATTTTTATTTGGATTATCAATTACTGTCGGACGACATTTCACAACATTTGTTATATACAAATCTTTTTCCCTGTCTAATCCAACCCTTTCTAAATATTTTGTCAAAAATTTTCCTGCACTACCCACAAAAGGTTTACACTCTTTCACTTCGTCTTTTCCGGGGGCTTCGCCGATAAACATAATTTTAGCATCAGAATTACCTGCAAAAAATACATGATTTTTTGTACAGATACGACATTTACAACATTGAGAAATCTCTTGTTTTATCTTATTCAACGTCTTTATCTTCGTCATACGGTTCGTCCTTAATCTCACTAAACAAGCCGACATCGTATTTTTTACAATAACGTTTTACCTCTTTAACTACAACGTTAGAAAGAATAAACAATGCAAATAAATTCGGAACAGCCATAAACAAAGTTACAGCATCTGACAAATTAATAATACTTTTAAAGTTCATTGCAGAACCAATTACGATACAAACACAATAAACAAATTGGAATAAACGAGTTTTTAATTTTGAATCACCTACTAAAAACTGCCACCCTTTTAAACCGTAATAAGATCCGCAGAGCATTGTCCCCATTACAAAGCAACTTGCCATAATCGTCAATAAAATAGGGAAAAAGCTAAACGCAGTAGCAAAAGCTTTTGAAGTCAATTCAATACCTGCAATTCCGGTAACTTTTAAATATTCACCAGAAACAACGATTACAAAAGCAGTAGAAACACCAACAATACAAGTATCTACAAATGGTTGTAACATTGCAATGAAAGCTTGTGCAACAGGTTTACTCGTTTTTACCGCTGCAAATGCTGTCGGTGCAGTACCTAAACCTGCTTCATTTGCAAACATTGCACGCCTAAAACCCCATAACATACACGCAAACATTCCGCCCGCCATTGCTCTTGGGTGAAATGCCTCTGTAATAATAATTTTAAACGTATGCGGTAAATTATGAACATTGATTAAACAAACAATCACAATACTAATCAAATACAAAGCACACATTATAGGCGTAACTTTTTCCGTAAATTTTCCGATTGATTGAATTCCGCCAATAATCGTAATCCAAGTAATTATCGCAACAATTAAACCAATAATCCAACTATTATCAGCAAAAATACTTGCACTACCGCCTGTAACTTCTGTTATTTGAGTTGTCATGGCATTAATTTGAAATAAATTCCAACCGCCAATAACCGCAAGAACACAGCAAAACGCATATATCTTACCCAAATATGGTGCAATTTTACCTAAAATCGGACCTTTTAACCCTTTTGATATGTAATACATAGGACCACCGGAAGTTGTTCCGTCTGGATTTACGTCTCTAAGTTTTACACCCAAAAGAACTTCTGAAAATTTCAACGCCATTGAAAAAAGTCCCGCAATAATCATCCAGAAAATAACCCCAGGACCACCAATTGAAACAGCAGCCGCAGAACCAGCAACATTTCCGATGCCTGCAGAAGATGAAATTGTAGCACTCAAGGCTTGAAAAGACGAAACTTCACCTTTCTTTTTGCGTTGAATTAAATCTTTATGTTCAAATTTATGAGATAAAAGCCTTAAAGCATGCTTAAATCCCCAAAATCCTATAAAACGTAATCTGAATGTAAAATAAATTGCAGCAAACATTAAAAGGGCAATCAATAATTGCACTTCAACCCCATTTATAGTTACCGAATAAAATATAACCGATGAAATCTTATCTGCTATTGGTGACAAGACGCCATCTATTGCTGCATCTAAATTCATAAGACAATAATATTACAAAAACAGAAATAATATGACAAAGAGTTACAAAAAATTAAGTTTATTGAAAAGATTTTATTTTTGTGATAGCATAAGGTAACAAAATAATTACTGGAGACGTGGCCGAGTTGGCTGAAGGCGGCACCCTGCTAAGGTGTTATATGGAGCAATCTGTATCCAGGGTTCGAATCCCTGCGTCTCCGAATTATAAAATTCAATGTTTTAACGTACTTACTAATCCATTCTAACGAGTGGATTTTTTATTTGAGAATTTATCAGATAAACATAAAACAAAGGCTTCGAGGACCACAATTTTCTTTATATGTAGTGCAAGTTTTTGAAACTTTCATAAATTCAGTTAACCTTTCACAAAACGCTTAGGATTTTTCTGAGTTACATCGTCACTTTGAAACCATTCATCGACAGGCCTATAAACAGCTTGAGCCCTACAAAACGCATAATTTAAATTTTGATATACTTTCTTTAGTTTTGCATCTTTTTATTTTTCACCGGTTGAGCTATTCAAGTTTGGCAAAGTCAACGCTGATACAACACCAATAATACCGATTCCGATTAAAGTTTCTGCAAGCGTAAACGCCAAGAGTTTTTTCATATATGTTTCCTCAAATCTAAAGTTTCTTTTTCGTACTAGCTTACTCAATGTTAACATTGACAGAAAAACTCTCAATTTGCCTATTCTATTAGGGATTCTACTTGACTTTCCGCCGTTGTAAAATTATTTTTACAAATTGTAACATTCGTTACAATTTGTCACTATCACTGTGAGAAGTGAAACGACGTTGCAATCCAGTTACACAAAATACGCACCTTATTTTACAATGACTTGTATATATCAAATTAATATCTAACACCGACTTCAATTTCTTGATACGGGTATACTTTCCAATCCGGAATACTACCCAATACTTCTTTCACCAATTCCGGAATCTTATACGTTTTTATATATTCTCTGTTTTTCTTTTCCGTTTCTGTTAAAACATTTTGCATATTTTCGGTTTTTGGAATGAATGTATAATATTCTATCGTTCTTAACCCTCTTTTATCAGGTTCTATTTTAAACACTGAATAATTTACATATTTCTTTTTACGAGTTATATCAACAACATCATTAAAATAACTAAAAATTTGAGAGTCCTCATATTTTTCATTCAGATTTTGTTTAAAACCTTTCATATGTCCTTTGACCTTAATTATCTGCTCAACCATATCTTCAGGTTTCATTTTTGTACGCAAGTAATTGATTCTTATACATTCGTTATGATTCATAAACTTATCATTTTTCTTCAAATATCTGTTTGTATAATCACCACCGTAATTACTTGAATATTTCAAATAAAACGTTTTACCATTATATTTCAACGGATAAATAGACGGATAAGTTACACCCTTTTGACCATAAAAGATTTTTGCAGTTTTCTTTGAAAACTCTTTTACATATTTTGCATCTAACTTTCTAACGTCATTTTTTTCGGTAATCGGAAGATGAAATTCTAAAATATCAACACCAGTGATAACATCTTCTTGAAATTTAAAAATTGAATATATATTATTT
>CAZKJV010000055.1:0-9925 GCA_964553175.1 uncultured Muribaculaceae bacterium
GTATTTTTTATAAAAAATTTTTCAAAAATATTGAATTTGAAATTGTTAAACATTTATTCTCCTTGTTGTTTAAATTTATAGTATAATTATAATACAAATATTGGATATTCAAACTTTATGGCAAACAAGATTCTTTTGATAGATGATAGCAAAACTCAATTAGACGGTTTAAGACTGCAATTCGTAAATGGCGGATTTGAAGTGGAAACAGCCGAAAATGCTTTTGATGGTTATCAAAAAATCTTTTCATTTCTTCCTGATATTATTTTATCTGATATTATAATGCCAAATCTGGACGGGTATCAATTTTGCCGTTTATTGAAAAATAACAAAATCACTAAAAAAATTCCTATAATTTTGTTGACAGTTTTGGATAAAAAGATAGATAAATTTTGGGCAAAAAACTCAGGTGCAGAGGCTTTTATTTCAAAATCCGCTGAGTTTAGCGAAATTACAAAGAAAATTCAAAATGTTTTAGCGACAAGTGAATTAAATGATTTAGACAAAGAAAATATTAAAAATAATGTTCAGTCAGATGTTTCAATGAATGAACGAATAAATAAAGTCTTAAATTCTTTGTTAATGCAATCGACTTTTTTAAACGAGTTTAGAAATCTTGGTGAATATTGTTCTCAAGAAAAAGTTCTTGTTGAAAAAATGTTTGAGTTGTTTTCAACAGTGATTGATTACGATTTTGCGGGTATATTTTTTAATATAACAGATGAAGTTGCAAAAAATACGTTGTATTTTGATTTGAAAGAGTCTTCTGTTTCTCCGTTTGTTTTGGAAAAATTTAAACGTGATTTCTTTGCTCAAATGCCAAAGATGAAAGCTTTTAACACAAATGATTTTATTCATGAAGTTACACGTGAAAATTTAGATGCCGAAAATAAAATTATTTCGCCTAATATAATAAAAACAAATTTTGTATTGCCATTTGTTTATAATGACAAGTTAATTGGCGGTATTAGTTTCTATTCAAAAGATGAGCAAGATTATACCTCTTTTAAATTCTACGATGAATTAGTAAAAGAACTTTTAGCACTGTTTAGAATGAAATTTTTGTATTCTGAAGTTGAATTTTTATCAATAACAGACGGTTTAACAGGGTTATTTAATCGTAGATATTTTGAGCATAACCTTGAAAGAGAATTTTTACGTGCAAAACGTTACAAAAATAACTTAAGTATGGCAATGCTTGATATTGATTTCTTTAAATCTGTAAATGATACTTATGGACATCAATATGGCGATTATGTTTTAAAAGAAGTTGCAAATCTTTTAAAAAATTCATTTAGAAAAACCGATATGCTATATAGATACGGTGGTGAAGAATTGGCTATAATTATGCCTGAAACATCTTTAGAAAATGCCGTTATTCCTGCTGAAAGATTGCGCGAAAAAATATCAAGATATGAGTTTATTTATAACGGAATTAAAACAAAATTAACTGTAAGTTTGGGGGTTTCTTCAATGAATTTGAATATGGACTCTCAAAAAGATATCGTTAAATTCTCTGATAATGCTCTTTATAATGCAAAAAATTCGGGTAGAAATAAGGTCGTAATTTATAATGAATAGTTTAACAACAATAGATAATTCAAATTTAGACATTTTGAAAAATATTTATTTTAGAGTGGGTGCAAATTTTTACGCATTGCCATTGAAAAATGTTGTTGAAGTTATGAAGTTGCCGAAACTGGATTATCCTCAAAAGTTACCATCAAATTTTGTGGGAGTTTTGAAGTATAATAACATTATTTTGAATGTTTTAGACATTAGATTTTATTTAGACATTGAGATTACTCCGTATTCAACTTTGAATAAATTGATTATTGTAAAAACAGATGAAACTATTTTTGGAATAATTGTTGATGAAATAAAAGACATTGTAGATGTTGAAACTTCAAAAGTTGGAAGTGTTCCGTTTTATGCAGAAAATCAAATTATAGATGCCGTTTATAATTCTGAAAACGAAAGTGAAAATGTTTCTGTTATAAATGCGTACGCTTTGGAAAAAATAATTAAAAACGGTTATCCTGATAAAAATATTGATATAAAAACATTGTTTCCAATAGATGAATCTTCTCTTGATATTTTTCAAAAAAGAGCGGTTGTATTAGCAGAAAGATTTAATTTAGCTGTAACAAAAAATGTTTTTTCTGATAATAAATTTTTGTCATTCTTTTTAAATAACATTACTTATTGTATAAATTTAAAATATGTAAAAGAGGTTACAAATACTGTAAATATGATTTCTTTACCTTGTTCACCTGAATACATTGAGGGATTAATGACCCTAAAAGGTGATTTTATTGCGATTTTGAATGTGAAAAAATTCTTTGGTTTTTCAAAAGTTGAATATCCTCAAAATACAAAAGTTATTGTTGTTGATTCTGATGAATTCAAATTAGGGCTGTTGGTAGATGAAATTAATGATATTTTGGATATTCCGGAAGAAAAGCTAAGTAGTAAGGATTTAAAACCGGAGGATATTTATTTTGAGTCTGAAGTTATTGATGAAGACGGTTTAAAATATGTTTTAGATATGGAAAAAATTTTATCCGATAAAAAATTGCATATTGAGGATTTTTAATTTTTGCATAACAAAATCACAGTTTTAAACTGTGTAATAAGCTTTTATTTTAATTAGTAAAAACTAATCGTAGTATTTTTCAACAGTGTTTACTGTTGTTTGGCTTTGGTTGATGCTTGTATTTGCTTTGTTAACGGTAGTTCCAACTTTACCGACAAACGACGTAACTTGCATAAGAATCCAAGTAAAGGCAACTACAGCAACCAAAACAATCAACCATTTAGGCATTTCCGGCATAATTTCATATCTCCTCAAATTTCTCTCTATACATGTATTATAACTCTTTTTTTTGAGCACTTCAAGTGTGCTATTTTACAAAAAATTACATTTTTTATAGAGAAAAGTTTATCTGCATAAGATATTATAAACAAATAACATTGTTGCAAAGCCTGTGATTAATGTACTTTGTTGTTCTCCGCCTGAAATTAATGTGCAAATCGTTGTTGCAATAATTGCTAAGCCAAAACTTATCCAGCTTGCGTTTATTTTTTCTAATGTTTTTTTAATTATTACCTGTCTTAGTACTATTGCAAGTAATACAAATAAAGCAGAAATACTTATTGCTGTTCCCATTACACACCTCTATTTATTCATTTTGCATTCCCAGTCGTATGCTGATTTTATGCTGTTTTCAAGTGTATGTTCAGGATTCCAACCTAAAACGTTTTTAGCTTTATTTGCGTTTGCATAAAGTTTTGCAGGGTCGCCCGCTCTACGTTCTACGATTTCAACATTTATTTTTTTGTCTAAAACTTTTTCGCACGTATCAAATACTTGTTTTACGCTATCACCTTTTTCTGTTCCAAGATTAAAAATATCTGATTTGTTATTTTTTTTAAGGTATAAGTATGCTAGTCTATGAGCTGTTGCCAAGTCTTCTACGTTTACGTAATCTCTGATACAAGTTCCGTCTGGAGTTTCGTAATCATCTCCAAAAATTTTAAAGGTTTTGGCTTCTCCAAAAGTAGATTTTAAAATGTTTGGAATTAAGTGAGTTTCTGGATTATGCCATTCACCTATTCTTGATTGTTCGTCGCAACCTGCAACATTAAAATATCTCAAAATGATTGATTTAAGTCCGTATGCTTTGTCAAAATCTTTTAGCATATATTCTATGCATAATTTTGAATTTCCGTATGGATTTATTGGGCTTTGAGAATGTTTTTCATCAATTGGTGTGTAGTTTGGCTCGCCATAAGTTGCACAAGTTGATGAGAATACAATCTTTTTAACATTATGTTTTACCATTGTTTCTAATAGATTTAATGTTCCGCAAGTGTTGTTTCTATAATATTTTGCAGGGTCTGTTACGCTTTCGCCGACAAGTGAGAATGCCGCAAAATGAATTACTGCATCAATATCATATTTTTCAAAAACATTTTCAATATCTTCAATGTTTCGTAAGTCGCCTTGTTCAAATTTTACATTACCGATTTGTTTTAGGGCTTCAATTGTTTCTATATGACCTGTTTCTAAATTGTCAAAAATTACAATGTCGTAATTGTTGTTAATAAAGTTTATTGCTGTATGGCTTCCGATATATCCAGCGGCACCGGTAATTAAAATCATTATATGTTCTCCTGTTTTATGAATGTTTACTTTTTATTCTTGTAGAAAGTTCTTGTAATTTATTTAAAAACTCCTTTGACTCTTCATCATCTTTTTCTGAAATGATTTCACGAATTTCGTTATAAGTTGATAGATAGTCGTTTCTGAAAATATCAAAAGTAAACATTTTTTCTAAATCTTTTTCAGCAGTTTTGTAATCGCCCAATTTGCTTGCAACAATACTTCTGTTGATGTAAGCATCTGCGTATTCTTCATCTATTTCAATAGCTTTTGTATATAATTCAAAAGCATCTTTGTCGTTATTTGTTTTATGTTTTATCATACCTAATGACACGATTGCTTCAATATCGTCTTTATTAATGTTTAAAATATTTTTATAATCTTCTTCAGCCTTTTTGTAATTTTCGATTTTATTATTTGCAAAAGCACGTTTTTTTATAATTTGTATGTCATTTGGTTTTATTTCAAGAGCTTTTGTGTAGTCTAAAATTGCACTTTCGTAATCGTTTAAGTATTCGTTTGTTAAAGCTCTATTAAAATATGTATTGTGATGATTGTTTATTTCAAGAGATTTGTTAAAATCAGCAAGAGCATCGTTGTATTCTTTTAAATAATTTTTTGCATTTCCTCTGTTGTTGTATGCCATATAGTTTTGCGGATTAAGTTCAATTGCTCTGTTGTAGTCTGCAATTGCAGGTAAAATGTTTTTTTGTAAATATTTTACATATCCTCTATTAAAGTACGCATCAGCGTATTCAGGGTTAATTTCAACAGCTTTGTCGTAATCTTTTATTGCTTCTTCTAATTGTCCAAGGCAACCTTTTGAATTCCCTCGGTTGTTATATGCTTTTATATTGTTTTTATCAAGTTCAATAACTTTTGAATAATAATTGATAGCTTCTTCATATTGAGATAAATCGTAATGCGTATTCCCTTGTAGCATATATGTTTCAATGCTTGAATCAGCATTTTTTAATACGTTTAAAGTTTCATTTGAGTTGTTTTGTTGGGTTAAATTTTTCATGTTATTTTCTTGCATATAAATCTCGCTTAGATATACTGACGTATTTATATTTTAGACGTTATAAAGGCGTATGTCAAATTATTATAAAGTTTCATCTAAAATTTTACATGCAGAAGTTATAAACATTGCACAAGGTCTTTCTTCGTAAAAATTTTCGGTTCTTTTTGATGGTTTTGGTGAACTTTCTTTTTCGTTAAGGTTTAAAAGTTCACGACAAATTAAAGAGTTATGTTCTTTTTCAAATTTGTGTCCAAGTTCTTGGATTAGAGTGTAATGAATTTCTTTTTTCTTATCGTCATTTGCCGTTGCGTAACCTTGTTTTAACCCCGCAACCATAAACATTCCGCTTACCGCTCCACAAACTTCACGGAGTTTTCCCATTCCACCACCGAATGAAGATGATAATTTTAATAAAGTCTCAAAATCCATACCCAATTCCTCTGCGTACGCACCAAGTACGGATTGAGCACAGTTATAACCTTGTGAAAATAATTCTGATGCTTTATGTTCATGCTTATTCATAACTTGATAATAAAATAAAATTGATGTATTGTAAAATTATTACAAGATAATGAAAGGGCTAAATATGTCAAAAGAACTGATTGAATATCAACCACAAGGTGTTTGCTCTCAATTGATGAGATTTGTTATTGATGAAAATGGGAATATTCAAGACTCTGAAATTATCGGAGGTTGCAACGGTAATTTAAAAGGGATAAGAAGTTTAATACAAGGTATGAATATCGATACCGTGATAGAAAAATTAAAAGGAATAAGCTGTAACGGTAAACCTACAAGCTGTCCTGATCAAATTGCAACTTGTCTTTTGAGTTATAAAGAACAAAAAGAAAAAGTGAATGCGTAAAAAGTTTTAAAATTAAAAAGGGGCGACAAGGTTTTTAACCTCGTCGCCCCTTTTTTTATGTTTTATTATAAATCCTCAACTTGTTTATTATTTTCTTGTTCTTTCATTTGTTCCAAGATTTTTTTAGTTTCGTTCATTTGTTCTTCTCTTAATTTTTGGTCTTTTTTGAAGAATACATTTTTGATTTTTGTTGAAGTTTTTGCTTGTTCTGCTTGTGAAGCTTCAATTTCTTCAACCGTAGAAGTTAAAGTTTCGGGCTCAGGCAATGTTGATACAAATTCTGATGCTGAATCAATTTGAGATTGTAGAGCAAGCCATTTGAAAGATTTCACAAGAGTAAGAGGTTTGTTTACATCACCATTTACGATAATTTGGAAGTTCGTTGCATTAAAATTATCTGTTTTTGTTTTGAATGCAGGAATTTGTTTCATTTCATCTTCTGTTACAGGTTGAGTAAATAACGAGAACATCTTTGCTGATGCGACATTAAGCCCAGGAGTAACTTTTACAAGGTTAATCGGATTGATGTTTGCAATAGGGCCTAATACGTTTGAAAGCATTGATGCAAGTCGTCCACGAACTTTTAAATCTGCGGTGTTTTGTAATAAATCAAAATCTCCGGAAATGTGTAGTGTTAAAACGTTTCCTTCTGAGGTTATAGGTTTGATTGTAGTTATACCGTTATTAAATGACAGCGTCCCTTTAAGTTCTTTGAAGTGAGTTGTGTCTATTGTTGTAAGACCGCTTATAATTCCGCCTATTGCAGTTTGGAAAAATTGAGAATTTCTGATGTTTTCTGCTAAAATCATATTTTCTAGTTTTCCGAAAGGTCCAAGTTGTCCGTTTTGGATTGAGAAATTAATATTACCGCCTAAAGATTTCATTTGTTGTGTGTAATTTGTAGCACCGCCGTCAATTGTTAAATTAGTTCTGAAATCAAGTTTTCCGCTTAAGGTATCTTTCATATTAGCTGCATCAGAAAGCATTTTGTCAGTGTTAATATTATGTCCATAAACGTTAATTCTCAATAAATTATTTAACAAGTTCATTGAAATTCTTCCGTTCATATTTCCGTCGAAAGCTCTTGTTCTCATATTATTCAAATACAAGTTGTTATTGTTAATGGTGATATCGGTATTTGTGTTGTACAAATTGATATTACCTGTTTTGATGTGTCTGCAATGGAATGAGCTATTTTTTACCGAGATTGGAATGTTTGTCGGTGGTGTTGCAGGAGTTTTTGACGGTGGAACAAGTCTGGAAGCGGTTGTTGCTAACATCATTAGTCTATCTAAATCAATATTTCTTGAATTGATGTTCAAATTTGAAATTTGAATTATTGATGATGGTTCAAGTGATAAATTTAATTGAGAAGATATTTCCGAACCGTTTAAAACTAAATTTTTAGCATTAATATTTAAAGTTTTTCCTTTGAAATCAAGAATTAATGCGTCTAAAGTTGTAAGTAAATCTTTTATATATAAGCTATGAAGATTTATATGTCCTCTAATTCTTGGAGATAAAGAATTTCCGAAAACAAAAAGTCTTCCGTTTAGTTTAAATCCTGCATTTTTAAATCCGCAGATGTTTCCTGAAAGTTCTTTTGGAATAGTAACTCTTACGATATTAATAAATGGTGTTGTATTTAGATTTGCAACCGTGCCGTTTACTCCGATAATTTCGTTTAATTTTTCGGATTGGTTTCCTTTTTCATCAGTGATTATTGTGCTTGTGAATAATCCTGTATTTTTAATTTTTAATCGATTTTCTTTAAAGTCAATTTGTGCTTGTAAAACTGTGTTTTTACCCAATGTTTGAGCAAAATTTACAGGCGTAATGTAGTTGTTTTGTGAGCCTAAAACTCTTAACAAGAAGTTTTGTCTTTTGTTATTTCCGTCAATTGTTAATGTGATAGGTAATTTTCCTTTTGCATCAATAAATGGTGAGGCTTGGTCGCCTGCGAATTTTTTTAGGTCATTTGCAAAAATTTCACCGTTACCGTTTATTTTAAATACGGATTTATTTTTTGCAGTGTCAATTAAACCGTCAAAGGTTATTTTGGACGTGTTGTTTAATAAAATATCTGTTGGTAAAAGGGTTATTGTAGTTCCGTCAAGCGTAATTTTTAGTGAATTATCTTTGATTGAAGAATTTAATTGAGGGAACAAAATAGATAAACCTTTGTTTTCTATATTAATTTTTTGTGTTTTTTCTTTTGCATCAGCATTAAAAAGTATTGTCAAATCGTCATTTGAAACTTTTAGAGTGTTTTTAACATCTTGTATTAAAAAGTTTTTCAAATTGATTTTTGCATTTAAAAATGCTGTTTTTAGTTGTCCTTTTATTTCAGTGTTTAGTGTTACGTCGCCTTTGTTTAATAAATATGATTTTTTTAAATCATTTGGTGCAAAAGCTTTGTATAGTCCAGAAATAGGAATTCTATCCGCAAATATTTTAATATCGGTATTAGATTTTTCATCAATTTTTCCGTCAAATTTTAAGATAGAGTTATTTATATATGTGTAACTGTTATCAATTGCAAGGTTGTTGTTATCAAAAAACATACTTAAGTTTGTTTTTGAAATTCCAAGATTAATGTTTTTGTTTATAATTCCTCCATCTCTGATTATAATTTTTCCGTTTGATTCCAGTTTTTTAAGGTTAGTTTTGATATTTGCGTTTGCTTCAAGATACCCTGCTCCTGAAATTAAATCAAGATGATTTTTTATGTGCAAAGAATCAAGATATGCTTTGGATAAGGTTATTAAATCTTGAAAATAAATTTTGTCGGTATTTATTGCCATATCGATTTTTGTATTTTTACCATAATCAAATAACCCTTTTAAAACAATGTTTTTGTTTTTTGCAACAGAAAGAGTTGTATCAATATCAGCTTTTGTACCGTTAAATTTTCCGTGGAAATAGCATTTTGGAAGTGCGTAATCGGAAAGATTTAGTGTAGTGTTATCAATATTTAAAAATCCGTGCAATTTTATTAGTCCGTTTTTCTCACGTATTTTTAATTTTGTGTTTAAATCGGATTTTAAATTATATTCTCTGTAAGTTAATACAGGATTGATAAATGGTAATTCAATTCTTTCCGGTTTATCGTCTTCTTCATCTAATTTTGTTACAGGTGGTAAAAATGAATTAATGTCTATATTTGCGGTGATATTTTTGTCATTATCACTGAAAAATTCGGCATTAGTTTTTATCTTTATTGTTTTTCCGTTGAAATATCCGAGTTTTAAGTTTTCACCTTGAAGTTTTAAATCGTGTTTGGATTTTTCATCGACCATTTTTATACTGTAATTATTTAATTTAAAGTTAGGCACTTTAATTCTTATTATTGATGGGTCAAAATTAGTTTCTTCTGCTGTATTTTTGTTTGTGATGTTTTCTTCTTGTTGTTGAAGAAGTTCTTCAACAAGCATTAAAATTTTAAATTGTTTTCCGTCAACAATTGCTAAATTTACTTTAGGATTGTTGATTTCAGCAGTTGAAACTTTTACTGTTAACGCTAACAAACTTGGTAATGCAATTCTGAATTTTGCACTATCTGCAGAAAATAATGATGTGTTGTCTTCAAAATTTACACGAATGTCGTCTGCTTTTACTCCAATTGAAAGTAGAGGTGTTGTTGTTATTTTTGCATTTTTAAAATCAATATTTAAAGGTATTTGTTCTTTTACAAGTTTTTGAACAATTGGTTTATATTCATCAATTTTTACAACATTTGGTAAAATAAATAGAAATGCCAAATATAGTAATAATACTAGTACGCCAATAATACTTCCAAAAATAATCCAAAATTTTTTCATTTTATATCCCTAACTTAGTGTAAATCTATTTATTAATATTATTTTTCTTT
>CAZKJV010000056.1:0-1351 GCA_964553175.1 uncultured Muribaculaceae bacterium
GTATAATATAATCTTATAAAGTTAGTTTTATGAGGTTAAGTTTTGAATAGAGTTTCAGCAATTTTTAGAGCATTTAAGTACAGAAATTTTAGATTATTTTTCCCTGGGTTGGCAATTTGTCAAATCGGAATTTGGATTCAAAATATTGCAATAAGTTGGCTTGTTTATGACCTTACGAAATCTCCGTTAACAATGGGGACGGTAATGTTTTTCAATGCAATTCCGTTGTTTTTATTAACTCCGTTTATGGGGGTAATAATTGACAAATTTGATAGAAAAAAATTGCTATTTTTGGTGCAAATTCTTTTTGCCGTACAAGCTTTGTTGATGACTTTGACAACAATGTCAGACCATATTCATTTGAGATATATTATCTTGTGTGGAATATTTTTAAACTGTATTGCCTCATTAGATGCACCATTAAGACAATCTACTTTTGTTTTGTTAGTTGATGATAAAAAAGATTTGCAAAATGCAATAACATTAAATGCCTCAATGTTTAGTCTTGCAAGGTTTATTGGTCCTGCTGTCGGTGGCATGTTGATTGCTTATACAAATATAACTATTTGCTTTTTAATTAACTTTTTGTGTATTCTACCGAATATTTTTCTTGTAAAAATGATGGAAATTAATGACATAAAAGATAAAAATTCAACGAATGAAAATATTTTTGAGGGCTTAAAGATAGGCGTGTCGTATGTTTTGCATAATTCTCAAATCTTGTTATTGCAAATTTATTTAGCGGTATTTTGTTTGTTAATGCTTGCATATCCAATGTTAATGCCGATTTATACCGTTGAAGTTTTGAATAGCAATGCACATATTTTAGGTTATATTTTGGGTGCGGTTGGTGTTGGTTCGCTTGTTGCATCTCTTTTGCTTTCAGCAAAAACAACGATAAACGGCATGAAACGGATTTTGTACGTTGGTTGTACAATGATTTGTATTACTTATGTGCTTTTTGGCATGTGTCATAATGCTTATTTGACTTTGCTTATTGCATTTTTTGCAGGTATAGGTTTAACTTTCGTAACTTCACCGCAAAATATTCTTTTGCAAAATATTATTGACAGTGAAAAACGTGGTAGAGTTATGAGTATAAACACTTTGTGTTATATGGGAACAATTTCGGCAAGTAGTTATTTGTGCGGTGTTTTAACTCATCATTTTGGAATAAAAGAAACATTTATAATTTTGGGTGTAACAATGTTTATAATTGGAAGTTTTTTGAGTTATAAACTGGCAAAAATGAATTTTTGCAAAACTGACAATACTTAGTTTTGCGTGTTAAAAATATTTCATTAGCGAAAACAACCCGTGAGAGTCCTTGAGATAAAAAAATTTTAGTTAG
>CAZKJV010000056.1:1451-9701 GCA_964553175.1 uncultured Muribaculaceae bacterium
TAAAAAAAGAGCAAAAAAAATAGCAAGACTCGGGATCGAACCGAGGACCTCCCGGACTCTGCCGAAAAAAACAATTAAATATTGTTTTTTGAGAGGGTTTGAGCAAAGCGAAAACAACCCGTGAGAGTCCTTGAGATAAAAAAAATTTAGTTAGTAAAAAAAGAGCAAAAAAAATAGCAAGACTCGGGATCGAACCGAGGACCTCCCGGGTATGAGCCGAGCGCTCTCACCAGCTGAGCTATCTTGCCATTGAAAAAATTCTTGTTTTCACTAAATACATAATGTCATAAAAATAAAATTTAAGCAAGTACTTTTTTATTGAAGACCATTTAATCTGTTTTCCGGTTCAGTCATGCTTGTTACACGAAGTCCGAAATTATCTTCAATAACAACAACTTCACCGTGTGCAATCAATTTTCCGTTTGCATAAAGTTCAACAGGTTCACCTGCGATTTTATCCAATTCAATAATTGAGCCACGAGTCAATTCAAGAACTTTTTTAACTGGTAAAGTTGTTCTACCTAGTTCTACTGTCAATTGTAATTTAATATCTAACAAGTTATCAAGATTTTTTGAGGCATCACCTGATGCACTTTTTGCGTCATCAAAAGATGCAAATTTAACAGGTTGAACAGTGACAGTTTCGTCTTCTATTGAAAAATCTTTGTTGTTATCAAAATTTTCAAATGTTTCTTCATTTGGAATTTCGTAAGTTTGTCCAGCGTCCATTGATTCCTCATATCCTTCTGGCATCGGAGGAATATCTGCAAAGATATCATCAATCGACATTTCAGAATTTTGTTCTAAATTTTCGATTGGTTCTTGCGTTTCTTCTTCATTATTTACAACCTCAGGCTCAATGTCGCCTTCTGGTGTTAAATCGGGTTGATTATTTTCTAAATTGTCATCATTTTCAAGCATCAATGAATCCTTTCTTATAGTTTATCTTTATCATAATAGTATTTTAATAAATCTTTTTGATGATCGTATTCTTCTGTTATTTTTACACTAACATTGTTTTCTAATGTTCCAGGGCGTGCAAAATATTTCTTTTCGCCGTTAACTTTTACAATTAAATCATCAATAGTTCTTGTATCAAGTTTGATTATATCGCCCTCTTTTAGGTCCATAAATTCGCCTAAGGTTATATCTGTTGAACCAAGAATAACGCTTAAATCAACGTTTGATGTATTCAATTTTTGAATCATTTTTTGGCGTTCTTCAGTTGTTGCAATAATACCTTTTGTTTGGAAAATGTGTTGTGTAGAAAGGTTTGCCAAAACTGTTTCTAAAACAGGATAAGGGAAACAAAGTGACATTAAGCCAAAATGTTTTCCTGCAATTTGGATTTCAAAAGTTATCAAGGCAACAATTTCACCTGTTGATGCAACTTGTACCATTTGGTAATTGTTATCCAATCCAACAACTTCACCTTGAACTGGAACGATATTACTCCAAGCTGTTTCAAGATTTTTTACGATTTTTTCAATAACTTTTTTAGCAAGAGCTTCTTCAATATCTGTAAGTTCTCTTTGTCTATTTTCGCTTAGACCTAAACCGCCTAACATACGGTCTACAATAACGGATAAAATTTCAAAGCTTACACCTAATAAAATTTGTCCCGGTAATGGATTTAATTCAAAAATACCGATAGTCATAGGTGACGGCATTGAACGAATAAATTCATCATAGGTTAATTGGTCAGTTGAAACAACTTCAATTTCAATACGCATACGTAAATATGCTGTCAAAACAAGCGATAATTGACGAGAGAATTCTCTGTGTACGTCTTGCAAGGCTCTTAAGTGTTCTTTTGAAAATTTGTCGGGTCTTCTAAAGTTGTATAACTTGTAACCTTTTCTTAAAACGTCAGAAGATTCATCTGCAAACAATCCTAAATCCACATCGCTAACAACAGGTGTGGATACTGGATAATTATTCGATTGTTGTTGATAATCTGTCATTTTACCTCATTATTGAATAATGAATTGTCCGAAACTTACTCTGATTACTTCACGTTCTCCTGCAAAAATTGCGTTTACATCTTCTGTAATTTGTTCTTTTACAAGTTCTTTACCTGCTGATGTTAACACTTCATCTGAGGTTTTACTTGAAAAGTTTGTAATAACCGCATCACGAATTGCAGGTTTATATTGAGCCATTTCTAATTCAATCATTTTCATAGGATCGTCTTCGTCAGATGAACCATGACCGCTTTTCTTTTCTGGCGGTTTTGTAAAGTCGTAGTCTGTTGGAATTCTTGTAAGTTCTAATGCTACGTTTACTTTTAAATATTTCTTTTGTGATTGGTCACTTAAGTTTAAAATAAAATCGCCTAAATCAACAATAATACCTTTTTGAACTTCTTCCTCTTCGTCAACTACATCTTCATCTGGGTTTTGTTCTGTTGAAATGTCTGCAAGTTTTTTGTTTAATAAGCTATCTTGCAAGAAATAGTTAACACCGATAAGTAGTACACAAATTAATACTGTTGAAAGAATATTAATAATAACAAGTTTTAGGTTGTTGTCCAAAGGAACTTTTACCAATTCATTATTTTCTTTCGGTTTCATATCTTTTGTATTGTTTGGTTTAGCCATATTAATCTCCGAATTTTTACTTTTTCAAAATAATTATATCAACTCTACGGTTCAATAATCTTCCACCAGTTGATGTATTATCGGCTACCGGCATATATTCTCCATAGCCAACAGCAGATAATCTTTTTGGTTGTACCTTTTTTGATTTTAGCATATATGCAATAATATTTGTGGCTCTTGCTGTTGATAATTCCCAGTTTGACGGGAATTTATCGTTGCTTATCGGTGTTGAATCCGTATGACCTTCCACAAGAACATTATTGTCTATTTTTGAAATTGTATCAATAATTTCGTCAATAGTTTTTACTGCCTCATTCTTTATTATAGCAGAACCTTCATCAAAAAGTATAGAGTTATTAAGTCTTAAAACCAGTCCACGACCGTCTTTGAGGTATGTTATATTCTGATTTTGTGAAATATTCTCACTAAAAAGTTTCTTTAACTCGTCTAATTGCTCAAGCTGTTCTATTGCAATGTCTTTGGGGACATTTAAGTGATGTTCAGCAATCATTTTTGCTTGATATTTCGTAACATTTTGAGAAATTGCAAACAGTACCATGAACAATGCTAAAAGCATGGTGACTAAATCGGCATAAGAAACTACCCAACGATTAATATAATCTTTTGAATGAGAATAATAATCGTTACGCATTATTTTTTACCCTCAAAATGTGTTGATTTGTGGTGAAATCTTAAATAACCGATAAGTTTTTCTTCAATAACTGTCGGATTTTCTTGCATTTGTATTGAAAGAATACCTTGTAACATAACTTCTTTTAATAAGATTTTTTCACGAGTTTTTTGTTTTAAATTTCCTGCAACAGGTAAGAAAACTAAGTTTGCAAATGCAACCCCATAAAGTGTTGCAACGAAAGCTGTTGCTATACCAACTCCGACAACGTCAAGATTTCGTATGTCTTGCATTACTCTGATTAAGCCCATGACTGCACCGACAACCCCAAAGGTTGGAGCATAACCGCCTAAAGCTTCAAAAACTCTTGATGAAATTAATTCTTCCTCTTCTTCGTATGAAATTTCAGCTGAAAGAATGTCATAAACTAAAGACGGATTATCAACATCAATTGCAAGTTGAATACCTCTTGCTAAAAAAGGTTCTGATACTTTTGGTAAAACTTCTTGTACGGCAAAAAGTCCGTTTCTTCTTGCAAAATATGCGATTTGAATAATTTCTGAAATAATATTTGATGAATTGTCCGGAGTTTTTTGGAATACTAAACTAACATTTTTTAGTGCATTGACTAAAGTTGCAAAATTAAAGTTTAAAAGTGAGGCACAAAAAGTTCCGCCGACAACTATGCAAAATGCCGCAGGTTGGACAAGTAAACTCAATGAACCGCCATCAAGTTTTTGACTTATAAAAATTAACGCTACTCCGAAAAATAAAGCAAATATTGCAGTAAAATTCACAAAAATCCCCCTTAACTTTTAATATAGTGCCACACTTTTTTTCAAAAGGCTAACTGTTAAAAAAACTAAATATTTTTTGTGTAAACTTTTTGTTACAAAAGGTACATGACCTAGCAAAAAAAATATTTCACCGACCTTTAAATCTATATAAAATAGTGTGTAAGGAAGAATAATGCAAGTTAACTTAAACGTATTTAAACCTGCAAAAGCGGTTAATTTTACAGGTTTTAACCACAAGAAGTCTGAGAATGGAACACAAGAATTTGAATTTAACTTTCCACATGACAGTAACAAATATGACTGTTATTTGGAAGTTTTTAGTGTAAAAAAAGACAGAAACGATAATTATAATGTAGATAAAATGTTAACAAACACTGATTTGGGTGTTAATTCCGTTAAATTGAAAAATGGTGGCGTAAAAATTGACATGGGTTACGCTTACGACGAATTAGACTCAAAAGCTCCGTTTGCTTATAGATACAAACTTGTAGATAAAAAAGATAACTCAAAATCATTCTATCAAGTTGATGCAGGTTCTGTAATTGATTACTCAAAAAATGGTAATTTTGATAAATTCAACCTTGTAATGCAAGATGGAACTCAAGTTGCAAAAGGCGGTTCTATGACATTGGCATTACCTGATTCTTATGCAGTTGGTTGGGTTTATGATGAAAAAGGTAAACCATCTTTAAACAAAAATATTCAAGATAAAGCAAAATACGCTACCAAAACTTTCTCAAATAAAATGGGTGGTAATTTAGCAGGTATTGAAGCAAATATTGATAAATTGAAAAAAGGTGGTTATTCAAGAGTTGTTTCAACACCAATTTTCACAGATGATAGTTTGTCTTCTCATAGTTATTGGAATAAAAACTGTATGCAAATGTCAAATTCTATCGGAAACATTGACAATTATGCATCTTTCCAAAAGAAATTATTTAAAAATGGTATAAATTTTGTTTCAGACGGTGCGTTTGTAAACGAAGGTCTTGAAGGTGTTCACTTTAAACACATGTTAAAATGGGGTGAAAAATCACCTTATTACAATTGGTTTAGAGCAAACGGCTTGCAATCAGGACCTTTATCAATGGGTATTTTTGCAAAAAATAAAGATTATGTAGAACATAAAGTTGTAAACTCACCATATAAATATGAACAAGGTGCAGACGGTGTTATTAAATCTTCTAAAAATCCTGATTATGATGCTAAAAAACCGACTTATGTTCAAATTTATGATAGCCGTTTAGTATCTGAAAAAGATAAAAAGGATACTAAAAACTTAATCAAATCTTATGACAAATTAGATACAGGAAACGCTTATGATATAAACAACCACAATGATACAGTTGTTCCTTATTCATTTGAAATTGATCCTGAAATTTACAATAAAAACGTGAAAAATCTAAACGCATACAATAAAAATGCTGATAAAAAGATTATGTTAGACCAACCTTTGGCAGCAAAATTCTTAACTCAATCAGAATCTTATGTTCTTGAAGATAAATATGAAAACGGTTTTGAAACTTGGGACGCAAATACAGATATTGCGAAATTAAACTTTGTATTCTCTCATGCTGATACAAAACGTTTGGAAAATTTACCTCCACATGACAAAGAATATCAAACAAACAAAATCAAAGCTAAAAACTTTGAAGCTCAAGATTATGTTGTAAATTCAGGTAAATATTGGACAAGAAAAACAAATGATATTTTAAATGAATACGTTGCACAATCTTTGAAAAATGTAAGTTCAGATCCTAAAAAAGCAATGGCACAAATTGCTGACTTAACTAAAAGAGGCGAACTTCCTACAAACAATGATATTAACGAAAATATCGTAAAAAATGTAATTAACGGTGATTACGAAACAAAAACTTCAAAAGCTACAAGTGATTACAAAGAATTAACTTTACAATCAGTTATGGCATTGCCTTTAGATTCAATTGAATTTGCTGATGATACAGTTGCTGTTTTAGGTTCTTCATTAGTAACAAACAGAGCTTCAAAAGCAAATCAAATCGGTATGTCTCGTTACGAATTGTTTAAAGCTGGTAATCCACAAGTTACAGAAGAAAACAAAGATACTTATAAAAAAGCAGATAGCTTGTTTACAAACGAATTATTTGCATTTACAAATGACGTTATGCAATCTGTAAACAAAAACTTAGGCGGAAAATTATTTGAAGGTAATAAGGTTTCTAAATTAGGTAAATATGTTTTACCTCTAGTAAACCAAGATATCGCTAAATTTGCTTTAGTAAAAGCTGTTTCACCAAAAGCAGAAACTAAAGTTAATGAAGACGGTACAGTTTCTTATAACTACAATAAATTAAAAGAAGATACAACTCTTGCATCAATGGGTATTTTAGCTGATTCACCTGAAGACGAAGCTAATTTATTAGTTAAACACTTAAAATCCGGTGTAAGAAATATTTCTTCAAAAGATAAAGAAACAATTACAAACGCAGTTACAAAACGTTTACAAGGTTTAAACGAAAATAGCTTTGCATTAGCAGAAATGATTGTTGATAGAAATAATGCAGGTTTGGATTGGAGAATTGACGCTGCAAAAGATATCGCAGATATGGACGCTTTAAGAAATGGTAATGCAAACTTTAAAGATGAGTGGTCTGCAGTAGTTGATTTCTGGAGAAATTTCTCAAAAGGCGTTATTTCTGAAAATAAAAATGCTTATATGGTAGCAGAAGTTACAGACGAATTTGCTTTACATGATAATTCTGGTAAATTCTCAACAGCTAAAGATGCTGTTATGAAATTACATCAAGAAGCTGGCATGACAAGTATCGCAAACTATTCTTACTTCTTCACTGATGTTGCAAATATTTTCAACAAAGATATTACAACCGGTGCAACTATCGATCAAAACGCTAGAGAACGCAAAGTATTTGATAAAATGGTAGGTGGAGATAATTACTTGAACTCTGCTCCATTAGATTCAATTCTTTATTCTTATACTTTCGTTGGAAACCACGATAAACCAAGAATGTTACATACATTGTCTTTAGATATGGAATTATTCCACACTAATTTTGCAAATAATTATAACCACAGAAAAATTGCAACTGCAGTGTTGAAAGATAAAATGTTCCATGAAGTTACAGACAATGATATTAACAGCATTGACTTTAATAAAGTAAGCAATAAAGCAATCGCAATGGGTGATGCTATTAAAGGTGGATTTGGTAAAGCTTTAGGCAAAGTATTCCCACCATCTCAAAGAAAAGATGAAGTATTTTCAGCAATAAGCAAATCTGTTGCGGACTTATCTTCTGGTAAATTCTTAGATAAAGAATTTTCAGCAGATGCATTCGGTACAAAACCAATCGACGTAACTATTAAATCAGTTTTAACTCAAGCAGAAAAGAAACATGGATTAAAATTGAATAACGACGAAAAAGGTAAATTGTTCAATGCGACATTTGAAACAATCTTGAAACCAGGCATGAGCAAATTCAAAGCTATGATGGGATTTTTGGTAAGCTTACCTGGAAACCCTACAATGTACGCGGGTGATGAATTAGGCTTGACTGGTTATGAAGAAAAAGCTAAAAACGTTTATATTCAAAACCGTAATGCATTAAATTGGGAATGGTTAAACGATAATAATAAACAATTTATAAAAGATTTCTATAATGAAATGACAGATACAATGGCATTAAGAAATCGTCCTGAATTGAAAGCCTTGAATGACGGTGCTCCATTTACTTTGGACTTACATCACGATGTAAAAACAGGTAAACCTGTTTCTGCAATATTAAGACAATCTGCAGATGGAACAATGGCAATTTCATTGTTTAACGCAAATAATGTTAACTTGGATAAAGAAGCTGAATATGTACCAACTCACGTAAAATTAGACAGTATTTCTTTACATACAACTATGAACGATAAAGTTGGTCTAAGAGGCGGATTAAAAGCTGGCACGACATTTAAAAACGCTGATGACCGTGATAAATCGTTGTATAAAGTTTGCGAAGATAAAGGTAATTATTTCATTAAACGCTTTAATAATGAAGAAGATTATCAATACGTAACAAGAACTGGTAAATTCAGAGAAGATAACAAGGTTGATATGTATAATAGCACATTGATTTTATACTCAGTACCTGAAAAACAATCAGAAAAATCAAGAATAATGTATAATCCTCAATACAAATTTGCAACAAATCCTTATGCATCAACGCCAAAAACTGAAACAGGT
>CAZKJV010000057.1:0-9457 GCA_964553175.1 uncultured Muribaculaceae bacterium
ATCCAATAATGATTTTAATGTTATTAAGTTGTTATAAGATATATTTTTATAGTCAATATCATTATCAACTATTTTCAAAAATTTTTCTTGATTAAAGCTATCAAAATATTCATCAACAGCAATTACAAGTTTTTGGTCTTTATGCATACCTGTTGTAAGATATTGGAGTAAAATTAGTGTATTCATCGGAACTGTGCCTGATTTAAAATACTCACGTAAAAATTCTTTTTTGCCATTCTCATCAAATTTATTTAATTGAATTTCATTATCCAAAATAAATTCGGATTTATACGCAAAATCTTTTAAAATACTGAATACAAAGACTTTTTTATCAAAATATTTTGACAGAACTTCTTTTCTATTCCAAACAACTACAACATCATTGTCAGAAACATCACTTTTTATCAACAAATTTGAAAGCGGTAAAAAGCCTGTCCTTTGCAATTTAAATGCAGAGTTTTCAAAAGCAAACAAATAACTCAAATTCAAAACAAAACACAAAGAAATAAGAATTATTCCGAGTTTATTTTTACATTCTTCAACGCCCAACCCAATCAATACAAGTAAATTCGGCAAAATTAGAATTAAATATCTTGATAAAATTTTAAAATCCGTTAAAATAAACGCAAAAATTTCAACAAACAAAAATGCCAAAGAAATCATTAATAAAAATTTTGCAAATTTATTCTTCTTAACTGCAAGAAAAATAAAAAACAAAGAAATTATAATTGGCAAAAGTACAAAGATAAAATCAACAAAGTTTAAATTTACAAAAAATTCTTTAAAATAATGAGGGGGATTCGTTCCCAAACCTACAAGTTTTGGAGTAAAGAAGTTTTGCAAAGCAACAAACAAACTTGACCAATCTGAATAAAATCCTGTTATGAAATTTGAAAATTTTTCTCTAAAAACAATCAAATACACTATCACAGGCAAATTCAAAACACCCAAAACGCAAGACGGAATTAATAAATCTTTTCTTTTTAAAATAATAAAAAATAGCAACTGCCCTAACACATACAAAATTGCTATTGTATATGTCAAAATCAAGCCTGTCGCAGAAATTACCCAAGCACCATACCAAAATTTACTAACCTCTTTTGTATAAATTTTTGCCAAACACAATAAATTTAAGGCGGAAAATAATGCTAAAAGTTCATACATACGGACTTCTTGCGAATAATAAATCAAAAAAGAGTTTACTGCAAAAATTCCCATAATAAGAAAACCACAGAGATTTGATTTTAATGATTTACCAATAAAAAAACCCGTAACAACAGTCAAAATTCCACAAATTGCAGAAAAACTTCTCAAGGCAAAATCAGAAAAACCGAAAACATTTCCCCAACAATACAAACAAATTTGATATAAAGGCAAATGAACATCTTCTGATAATGCAGTAAAAATTACTACTTTTAAACTTGACTGAAAAGCTTGATTATACATAACAAGTTCGTCATACCAAAGTCCTGAAGTCTTATCGATATACAAAAATCTTACAACAACAGCCAAAAGCAAAACTATTGTAAAAATCAAAACATTTATAATCTTATTTTTTATCAAAAATTTCCAAGTCATTTCTAAATTATAATACAAATAAAAAGGGATATTTTCATATCCCTAATAATATCTCTACGTGTTATTTAATGTTTGTCAATTAAATGTTTTGTTTATAAACTTTATCTGAAGCTTGTTCAATGTTTGGAGTATCAATTTCAAACACGTGAATTCTTGATGGTGCTAAATCAACTTTGATTTCGCCTTCGCCTGCTTGGTATTTTGATTGTTTACCGTATGCTGGTAACAAGTTTTTCAACTCTTGAGAAGCTTTCATTGTAGGAACTTTTACAGTTGCTGTAACGTTTCTGTTGATATTTTTATTACCTACAACCAATAAAGTTTTTCCGTCTTTATGTCTTGCATAAGCGATAACTTGATCGTCTTTATCGTTTTCTTTATTCAATTCAATGAAAGAACCTTTTGTAATCAAGTCTTGATATTTATCTCTCATTTTGAAAGATTCAGTCATAAATTTGCCGATTTCAGGATTTTTTCCACCCGGTTTTCTTGACAAATTGAAAATGTCTAATTTTCCATAGTGAACAGTCATCTCATTACAATCTGTTTCAGAAACATCTGATTTTGAGTGGTCATAACCGTAAACATAGTAATCACCTGATTGGTAACCATCTACATAATATGGATTTAACATAGGTAATGTTGCTTGTAAACCTGCTGTTAAATTACAATATTCAACGCCACCGTGGAACATAGGTGAAATATCATCGTGAGTTGTAAATGAACCGATTAAAGATTTACCTTTTTCCAATCTGTTTGACATATCAATGTTTTCTTTAACGAAATCATTTAAGTCTTTTGCACCTTTCCACTCGTGGAAAATGTGATATTGACCATAGTATGCGTCAAAACCTGCTCTTAAAGAGTCTTCAGGTCTATCAAAAGGCATGTTTGCTTGAGGTGAAGCATCTTCGTAAGTGTAAGTTTCACCTAACCAACCAAATTCAGGGTCTTTTGAGTGTGAATATGGAATAATAATATCCCAGAATTCAGTAGGTTTCGCACGAGCTACGTCAGCTCTGATACCGTCAATGCCTAAATCTACACACATATCAACATATTTTTTATGTAAATCAACTAAATCCGGATTTAATTCTCTTTTTGTTTCGTCTGAGTATGGTTGAAACATTCTAATATCATTCCAACCTTGAGGAGTTTTAGCTTGACCATCACGTTCTTTTGCCATTAACTCTTGTCTTTCTAGATACATATCGTAAGATGAGCAAGATGGTAAATCTAACATAACCTTGATACCACGTTCATGGCAAGCATCAGTGAATGCTCTTACTTGTTCTGCAGGAGTTCTTTTATCATCTTTTTCAATCAAATTAGGGTCAATTTGCAAGAAATCCAATGGTGAATATAAAGAACCAGCTAAACCCATTGCGTGTTTTTTACCTGTTGGGTGAATAGGTAAAATATGGAAAGTATTAAAACCTTCAGCTTTTATTTCATCTAATCTGTCAATCGCATTTAAGAATGTACCGTGTTTTTCATTACCTGTAATTTTTTCATCACCATTTTCATCTTTAGCGTTGAAAATTCTTGGAACGATAGCTAAAATTTTTGCTTCGCCATTTTGTAACATAGAACGGAAATTATTTTTATATTTTGGAGCTTTAACAGCCTTATCTTCTACTTTTGCTACTTCTTGAGCTTTTGCAACATCAGTTTTTGCAGGAGCTACAACTTTAGCTGTTTTAACCATCGTTTTATTTAATGCCGCTTGTGCATCTAAATAATTTTTCAATGGGTTTGTTGTATACATTTCAGTATTGCTTGTGAAATTCAAAGTTGCTTTTTTTGAAGATACTTTGTTTTGCACTGGAATGTTTAAAATATTTGCTTTTATTGATTGAACTGACATTGTTTTATTTCCGATTTCCTATTTTACTGCTTTACCTTTTCCGAACAAGAATTGAGCACCTACTGTTAATGCTGTTAGAACTGCACCTACTGTTCCGAAAGTATTTCCCCATTTTTTAGAGTTATAAGTTTGTTGAACTGTTTTTGTCATCATCTCATCAGGAGCAACACCTAATAACAAGAATTTATATTCAGAAGATGTACCTTGATCACCGGCTGTTTTGTGGTTTGGTTTTGTAAAGTAATCAGCACCACCGATTTTTGTATAAACTTCATTGTTATAAGTGTTGATTTGATTTTCTAATCCTGCTTTTTTCAAAGCATCAACTGTTGTTTTATCCATTGGAGAATTGTACATGAAATTCATTGCTTTTTGATAGAAATCGTAATCTCCAGGGATATCTACACCTTTTCCTTCTTGGAAGTATTTGTTAACAACTTTACCGTCTTTAATTTCAACTTGACTTCTGTCAACATTGTTTGAATTATCTTGGTTTCTGTTGAAATAAAATTTAATTGAGTGATCAGAAGAATGTCCTTGTAATGTAGTTTGTTTAACAAGTTCTAACATTGCTTCTTTAACTTCTCTTGAAGAACCATCATTAGGAATTTCGCCTTTTGAAATTCTTCTGTATACGTCCATTGTATTTACCAATCTTGAGAATGAATTTCTTACACCTGAAATTCTTTCTTCAAAATAAGTTTGTTTAACTCGTTTCAATGAACCTTTGCCGTTTACAGATAATGCTGTTAATTTGTTTGCAGTAGCTTCCATACCTTGGTTATGTAATTTTCCTGCTGCATCATCGTAAGTTTTACCAACTAATTGAACATATTTTTTAGTATCTTCAGGTTTAATTTTCTTATCTAATTCAGCTACTGATTTTGCAATTTCGCCGATAGCTTTTTCGTATTTTACATCATCAGAAGTAATTTCTTCGATTTTGCCTCTTACCATACCTTGAACAAGTTCACGGTTGTTTCTTACTTTTTCCATTTCTTTGAAATCAATACCTAAAGTTTTGATTAAACCGCTTGAAACATTATTCCAATAGTTTGCGATAACTGTTTCCGGTTTATCAGCAACTTTGATTTGAGCATATTCAGTTAAAACCGAATCTTTTGCTTGTAATTCGCTCATTGATTTGCCGATTTCACGAACTTTATTCATTGCTTTTTCATCTAAAACTGATGCTGAATTTTCTTTAATTGCTTTTCCTGCAACTTCAGACATACCTTTTTTAACGAATTTCAATTTGTCAGTTGACATGCCTTGAGCTTTTGCTTTATCAACAACCATTTTAGCAACTGAAATACGAACTTCGTTTGCTTGGTCTTGGGAAACTTCTTTACCCATTACGTTTGAAGTTTCAAAATGTTTTGTTAATTCTTCTTTTGATGGAGCTAATTTAGCAACTTGTTCTTCTGAGAATTTTTGAGCTAAAACTTCTTTTGAATTTTTAGAAATTGTTTCTGCCAAAGATTCATTTACTAAAGAATTTCCGTTTACTAAGATATTTTTCATATCTTCTGTAACACCGTCAGATGTAACAGGGTCTAAACCTTTTGTTAAACGACCGGTGATTTTTTCTAACAATTTATCATTAATTGATTTACCTTTGTTTTCTTCAAAGATTTTGTCTAAATCTTTTTGCATAGATTTTGCAGTTGATTCAGAACGTTTTTTAGCTTCTGCATCAAAGTTTGCTAATAATTTATCAGCTTTTTCATTGTTTACTTTTTCTAATGCAGGGTCGATAACTTTTTCAGCTTTGTTACAAGCTAATGCAGAGAATACAGCTGATGCAATACCTGCGGTTAACATCCATAATGTATTATTTTTTGTAGCGATTTTTGTCATGTTTGATTTTGTCAAATCATTTCTATCTTTAGCGTTTTTATCTACGCCCATTTTATCGCCAACTTTTTGTAATTCTTCATTTGAATATAAATCCCAAGGAGTATATTGAGGGTCTTGGAAGAATGGTTTTCTTCTACCAAAGCTGTCAACATATTCTTGATTTGGGTCAAAACCGTGAATAGCTTTTGCCGGAGCTCCGATAGCTAATTTAGGCCATAATTTCATTGCTGCTAAGAATGTACCTAAGCCAACAAATTCCATTAATTTTGTTTTTGGAGTAGCTTTTTGAGTTGCAATGTATGCTGCTAAAGCAACACCACCGGCTTTCATACCGATATCATTTAATTTACCAAGTTGATGGTCATTTGCTTTACCAGTAAAACCATCTTTTAAAGCTTTTAAATTATATTTAACCCCAGTTGTAACTTGTTTTGGAGAAGGAATAATTGGTGAAGAAACCAAATGACCTTTTGGCTCTTGAGGTTTAATATATTGTTGAGTTTTTATACCATTTGTTGCGGTAATAGCCATCTTAGTCCACCACAACCTTTCTGTTTTCATCAAACACGTTTTTATCTTCCAATTTTGCTGATTTTCTTGCGTTAATTACAGTATTTGCAACACCGATAACAGTTGAAAGAACTGCTGCACCGATTAAAGCTTTACCTGCATATTTTTGAACAGTTGTAGGGTTTGCACCGCCTGTCCACAAATCTTTTACTGATTTAACAAAATTGTTTCCGAATGAACGAACACAATTTTTAACTTTTGCAAATCCTTGACCTTTTTTAGCTGCTGTAAAGAAATTATCCCAAGGTTGTTGAATTGCAACACCTACACCAGTTGCAGCCCACATGTAAGAAGAGATACTTTTTGCGGTATTTGAACGAGCAATAATTTCTTTCAATCTTGGTTTTACTTCTTTATCTGAACTTGCCAAGTTTTCACCTAAGCCTAATTTCTTAGCAACTTTATCATAGTAAACATTTCTGTCTTCTAAAGTTTTTCCGTATAACAAATCATAACGAGGAAATTCTACGCTTTCAAATACTTTGTGGTATTCAACTGATTTTGTATTTTTGTCACCCTCAAATTTAGGGAAACCTTCTACAACTTTTGCATAAGGCATTTCTGTATCAACACCTGTCAAAGCTTTAACAGGTTTATTAACAAGAGCTTTTGAAGCTTCTTTAGCTACACCGTAAAAAGCAACACCTAAAGCCATTTTCTTACCAATAGAACCGGCTTTTGATTGTGCAAATGGTGTGAAATATTTATTTGCGAAATTGAATACGCCCATTAAAGCAGCACTACCTAACAAATAAGGCACTGTACCCATTGTTAAAAACTCATAAAAGTTTGCATTTCTATCACCCTTCAAACCTTTTGCAGGGTAAGTTGTAAATGCTTTTTTAAGCTTGTCTGTACCAATTTCCATCTTGGTTTTGAAATTGTTTTCAAGCAAAGTATCTTTGTTATACTTTAACTTTTGAGGTTTTTGCTCGCTTCCCGCAAAGTTTGGGGTTATTTGCGGTTGAACTGGACTAATATTCATGAATTCTCCATACAAACTGATACTTTTTAAAAGTAACCTAAATTCCATGATTTGCTAGTTTTTTGGGCATGTATTTACAAATATTTACACATATTTACAAAAAATTTTCTAACTAATAACACGAAAAATATTTTATACAATTATTGTATAATAAACACTTGATTAGGTAAACCTTAAAACGCTTATTTGTTACAGTTTTGATACATTTTTGAAAAAATAAACAAAATAAAATGGCGAAATTTTCTTAAAGAAAATTTCGCCATTTTTAAAATAGATTTTAAAGAAAACTATTTGATTTCTACTGTAGCACCAGCAGCTTCAAGTTGTTTTTTGATAGCTTCTGCGTCTTCTTTTTTAACGTTTTCTTTAACTGGTTTTGGAGCACCATCAACTAATTCTTTAGCTTCTTTCAAGCCTAAGCCAGTGATAGCACGAACTTCTTTTAATACAGCAATTTTGTTAGCACCAGCTGAAGCTAATACAACAGTTACTTCTGCATCTGCTGCTTCGCCAGCGTCTGCTGCTGCTGCAGGAGCTGCTGCTGCAACTGCTACTGGAGCTGCTGCTGATACGCCGAATTTTTCTTCCATAGCTTTTACTAATTCTGCTGCTTCTAATAAAGTTAATTTTTCAATTGATTCTAAAATAGTTTCTACGTTGCTCATTTTAATTTCCTTTCAATATAAATTTTTTGAGTAATTACTAATTTTTTGCGATTTCTCGCTTTTTATTGTTTTAAGTTACCGAAAAACAATTATGCGGCTTTTTTATCTCTAACAGCTGCAACAGCACGAGTAAGTGATGCCATAACTGCATTGATAGAGCCAACGATACCTGATGCAGGTGAGTTGATGCTGCCAAGCATTTTTGCGTAGATTTCTTCTTTTGATGGAAGATTTGCCAATGCTTTTGCTTCTGCTGCTGACAATAATTTGCCATCTAAAGCAGCTGCAACAATTTCGCCTTTTTTAGTATCTTTAATAAATTTTGATAAAACTTTTGCAGGACTAACAGGATCATCAAAACCGAATGCGATAGCGATTGGTCCTTTTAAAGTTTCTGTTAAAACTTCATAATCTGTTCCTTGTACTGCAATTTTTGCAAGTGTGTTTTTTGTTACCATGTAATCAGCACCGTTTTTTTGCAATTCACGGCGAAGTTTTGTAATTTCTTCAACTGTCATGCCACGGTATTCAGTAACAATCGCAACTTGAGCTTTACCAACTTTTTCTTTAATCATTTCGATTTTTTCATCTTTAAAAGCTTTTGTTGACATGTTTTCTCCTTTTGTAATTTTTATCGACCTATGTTTGACACAAAAAAATTGCGTCAATAAGCCGCAATTCAAAATCAAAAACTATTTAATTTAGTTGTTGACCTCGGTTAGCACATTCGTTTTAAGCCTTTCGGCACTAACTGTCTGCGGTTTGTAAATCTATATTATTTTAAACAAAATCCAAAAGCAAGCATGAGTTTAAAATTTGTTAAGCAAAATATCATCATTACTACGACAATGTCTTTAACAAAACGATTACACTAACTCCCACTTTGTTCATCTAATTGCTCGGACTATTCAAAATCACTAGCGTTTTTATTTTCTAACCACTTACGCATCAAGTGTTGCTCATAACTCAATGCAAAATTATAAAGAGCTTGTGTTAGTTTTTGACCACTTTTTGATTTTGCAACAAGAAAAAACTCACCGCATTCATTTTTTGCACAAGCAATTTCAGTATGAAGAATTTTTTCAACGTTATTCTTCGGTTTTCTCTCCAAAATCCCCATAACCCAAGAACAAAGCAAGTTACAAGTAGACTTGTTTTCAATAATTTCTTTATCATGTTGTTGTAAAAACTTTGCAAACTCCGCAATTATCATTGTTTTTCCCGTTATTTTTTATTTTGTTTTTTTATCGTCTTTTTACAAAATTTCATTTGTTTTTTTACAAATTTATAATTTTTTCTATCTCTATCTTTTTTAAATAATTCTACGGATTTTTTAAAAGACTCCAAAGCTGACGGATAATCTTTTATACCCATTTGAGCGTACGCCAAAACTTCATAACTTTTTGCGTAATTATCTCTCAATTTTATCGCCTTACTTGCATCTTTTAAAGCTTGAAGATAATCCTCCGTATTAACTTCCGCCCTTGCTCTAACCTCATAACATTTCATATAATTTGGATTCAAAATCAAAGCTTTTGTTGTATCTTCAATAGCCCCTGCATTATCGCCCATAGCCAATTTTGCAGAACCTCTTAATCCATAAGCCTTTGAATTTGGATAAATTTCAATAGATTTTGTAGTATCATCAAGCATCAACGAATAATTCCCAAGATAAAAATTTGCTTTTGCCCTATAAGCGTATGCCATATAATCATCTTCGTCCATTGAAATTGCAGTGTCAAAACATTCTATCGCCATATCATACTCTTTTTGAGTAATCAAATTTTGACCAATCAAAACACATTCTGTTGAAGATTTACAATCCACAGCAAATGCAGGCGAAATTACCGTTAAAAGGATAAAAAATATTACTGCGAAAAATCTTTTCATTAAAAATCCACCGTTGCTGTTACCAAACATGTTATATTATAA
>CAZKJV010000058.1:0-9089 GCA_964553175.1 uncultured Muribaculaceae bacterium
ATCCAATATATTTTTAATTCAATAGGCGGTAAATTTTCAATTTACCGCCTTGTTCCCAATCTTGCATATAAGATTATTTAAAGTTATAATCGAAGTATGAACATTATACAAGAATTTGATACAATTACAGCTATTTCAACTCCTTTAGGTACAGGCGGAGTTGGTGTTATAAGAATTTCCGGTGAAAAAAGTTTTGAAATTACAGAAAAAATTTTTTCAGGAAAAATTACTCCAAGAATGATTTGCCACGGCTGGATTATAGATAATGATAAAAAAATAGACGAAGTTGTCATTTTGCCGTTTAAAAACCCAAACAGTTACACTGGAGAAGATGTAATTGAAATCCAATGTCACGGCGGAGTTAATGTCGTAAAAAATATTCTTGATATCGTTTTAAAAAATGGTGCCAGAATGGCAGAAAGAGGAGAATTTACAAAAAGAGCCTTTTTGAATAAGAAGCTCGATTTGTCACAAGCAGAAGCTGTTGCCGATTTAATCCATTCAAAAACTCAAAATTTTGCAATTCAATCTGCGAAAAATTTATCAGGAGTACTTGCCCAAAAAGTTAACGAAATAAAAAAAGATATTTTTGAAACTTTATCAAAAATTGTTGCAGGAATTGATTTTCCTGAAGACGTAAAAGAACCAGAATACGAAGATTTAATCAAAGATTTTGAAAGTCAAATTGACAAAATCGACAAAATTTTAGCCAATGCAAAATCAAGCAATATTATGCGTCAAGGGATTAAAGTTGCAATTGCAGGGAAACCAAATGTTGGCAAATCCTCTCTATTTAACACTCTTTTAAGCCTTGATAGAGCTATTGTTACTGAAATTGCAGGCACAACAAGAGATGTTTTGACAGAAACTCTTGATTTAGGTATTCCAGTTACTTTAATCGATACCGCAGGAATTAGAGATGACGAAAACATCGATAAAGTTGAAGAAATTGGAATTGAATACTCAAAACAAGCTGCAAAAGAAGCCGATTTAATTTTATTTATGTATGATTTATCAAAAGGTTTAAGTGATACTGACAACGCTATTTTAGACTTTGTTAAAGAGAAAAAACATTTAATTATTGCAAACAAATGTGATTTATCTAATGAAAAACCTGAAAATACAATTTGTATTTCTGCAAAAAATCAAATCGGCATAGACGAATTAAAACAAGAAATAAAAAATATAATTATGGAATTTTCTGTTGAAGACACAGAATTTATCACGAATAACCGCCAACAAAATTGCCTTGAAAAAGCTCGTGAAAGTCTTTTACAAGCTTACATGGCAGCAAAAGTCAATGAATTGCAAGATTTAATTTCAATTGACGTAAAACAAGCTCTTTTATGCTTAGACGAAATCACAGGCGAAGTTATTACTGACGATATTTTAAATAATATTTTTGAGAATTTTTGCATTGGCAAATGATTGTGTTAAAATATTTATATGTTCACAGGAATTATAGAAGAAACAGGTACAGTAAAGGATTTTAAACTATTTTCCGAAAATGCGGAAATTTCCGTAAATTGTACAAAAGTATTAGAAAATACAAAAATCGGTGATTCAATTTCTATAAATGGAGTTTGCCAAACCGTTGTAAATATTACAGAGAACGGTTTCAGTGCCGAAGTTTCAAAAGAAACATTAAACGTTACCAATTTTTCAGAACTCAAAAAAGGTGAAAAAGTTAATCTTGAAAGAGCTTTGACACTAAACGAAAGAATTGGCGGACACTTTGTTTCAGGACACGTAGATAGCGTTGCAACATTTATTTCTGCAACAAAAAATTCTAATTTTTATGATATGACTTTTGAAGTTACAAAAGAAGTTGCACGCTATATTGTAAAAAAAGGTTCTATTGCAATAAACGGTATAAGCCTTACAGTTGCTGACATTCAAGATAATTTAGTAAAAATTGCGGTAATCCCTCATACCTTTGAAAATACAAATTTATCTTGTTTAAAATCAGGTCAAAAAATTAATATAGAAACAGATATTTTTGCAAAATATATTGAAAAATTCTTGTTGAACGAAAAAACAACATCAATAATTTCAGAAGATTTTTTAAAAGAAAACGGATTTATGTAATGAGCGAATTTAAGTTTGATAAAATTGAAGATGCAATAAAAGATTTTCAAGCAGGAAAACCTATAATTGTTGCCGATGATGAAGACAGAGAAAACGAAGGTGATTTATTGTGTTCTGCACAATGCGTAACCCCTGAAATCATTAATTTTATGGCAAAAGAATGCAGAGGGTTAATTTGTCTTGCAATAAATGATGAAATTGCTCAAAATTTAGATTTACCACAAATGGTAGAAAATAACACCGAAAAAATGAGAACTGCATTCACTTTAAGTATTGATGCTGCTGAACGTTATGGCGTAACAACAGGGATTTCAGCATTTGACAGAGCCAAAACTGTAGAGATAGCAATTTCAAAAGACGCAAGACCACATGATTTACGACGTCCAGGGCACGTTTTCCCTTGCGTTGCAAAAAAAGGCGGAGTTTTAACAAGAATAGGACACACCGAAGCTTGCGTTGATATGGCAATTCTTTCAGGACACAGACCTGCAGGTATAATGTGTGAAATAATGAAAGAAGACGGTACAATGGCTCGCAGAGATGATTTGAGAGAATTTGCAAACACTCACGGCTTCAAATTCATTTCTGTTTCAGAACTTGTTGCTTATCGTTTACAATCTGAAAAACTTATCGTACGTGAAGCAGAAGCATTTTTACCAACAAAATTCGGTGATTTCAAAATTTTTGGTTACATAAATAAATTAAACGGACACGAACACGTTGCATTAGTAAAAGATGACGGAAGTGACAAAATTCCATTAATAAGAGTTCACTCAGAATGCCTAACAGGTGATGTTTTCCACAGTTTGAAATGCGATTGTAATTCTCAATTACACGGTGCGTTAAAAATGATTGAAGAATACGGAAAAGGGGCTTTAGTTTATATGCACGACCACGAAGGCAGAGGAATTGGGCTTGTAAACAAAATCAAAGCTTATGCTTTACAAGAACAAGGACAAGATACAATTGAAGCTAATATTTCTTTAGGATTTAAAGAAGACTTAAGAGATTACGGTGTTGGGGCTCAAATCATTCGTGATATTGGATTTACAACATTTAATTTGATTACAAATAACCCTAAAAAAATAGTTGGTCTTGAGGGTTATGGATTAAAAATACACGAAATAGTGCATTTAAAATCTGAAATTACGGAATATAATAGAAGATATTTAGACACTAAAAAAGAAAAGATGCATCATACTTTATAAAAGGAAGATTTATGGAAAACGCAAATTACGAAACACAGTTATTAAATAGCAATTTGTATAAAATTTTTGCAGGCGTATACAACGATTTTCGTTCAGTGGCTGCAAGCGATTACATGTTTGAATTAGAACCTTTAGAATATCAAGATTTCATTGATGCAGTTGACAAAGATTACGTAAAATGTATTGTGTTATTGGAAAATCACATTCCAACAGCATTTTTAGTTTATACAACAGCTATTTCCGAATCAATTGAATTGAACGTAATTCATTGCTTAGGTCAAGAAGATTTAGTATCAAAACGTAAATTGCTTATTGAAAGATTTTTAAAAGAAACAGAAACAGAACGTCAAGAAAAAGCTGTTTGCTATCCGTTATTAGGAATTCAATCAGGCTTTACAAGTGATATTTCTCACTACGGTTTTAAATTTGTCGGACTTGCAGTACTTAGATTTATGATGGATAATAAAAATTCTGAAGAAATATTGAGAAGCGTTGCAAATGCACCACATGACGAAACATACCAAGTTACATCTTGGGAAGATATGTACTACGACAAAGCCGTAGACGTTATTCACGCAGGATTTAAAACCGCATCAGATGCTTTATTTGATACAAGATATTTGTCAAAAGAAGGTACAGACGACATTTTAGACAAAATTGTAAATGGAATATACGGTGAATTTTTACCGGAATCAACAAGCGTACTTTTACACAATGGTCGCCCTTGCGGTTTTTGTTTCACGAATATCACAGGCGGAACAATTGCAAATATCCCGCTAGTATCAATCCAAAAAGAACATCAAGGCAAAGGATTGGCAAAACATTTAATTAAAAAATCAGTAGAAACTTTGTTAGATATGGTTAAATCAGGTGAAAGAGGCTTTACGGAAGTGAACGTTTCAGCTGAAACAAACAATATTCCTGCATTAAAAATGTATAGACATATTGGATTTAAAGAAGATTACAGTTATCCTCAATCTTACTTGCCTAAAAAATAATGTTATTAAACATTAAAACGATGGCATATATTTCTTATGGAAAATGTTAATTGGTTAAAATTAAAACTAAATCAGAAGAAAATTGATTTGCAATCGGCAAAAGCCAATATTAATGCAAATTTGTCTTCTGTTGGTGGAAATGCTAAAAATTTAGTTCAACAAACTCAAAATAAAATTATTAACCAATACCAACAACAATTTATAAATCCACAACAGCTAAGAATGAACAACCTTGCCAGTATTGATAGAGCTGTTTATATCAAAAATTTATTAAATCTACCAAAAAATATGGTGGAATTTCTTGTAATGGTTCAAAATGACGGCAAAATGCCAAATTTACAAAAACCAGAAAATCAAGGTAATTTGAATAAACCCAATTTACCAAATATGCCTAATCAACCTAATTTACCACAAAACCCTAATCAAAATATAAATCCAAATAAACCCAATACCCCTAATCTGCCACAACAACCTGCTCAAAACTTAAATCCGAACAGACCAAATGTTCCACAAAATCCAGTTTTGCCGAACAAACCAGATATTCCAAACAATCAAAATAGACCTAACATGCCAAATGTTATGCCTAACAAACCCGACACTCCAAATGTTCCAAATAGACCGTTGCAACCAAACACGCCTAATTTACCACAAAATCCTAATCAAAATATAAATCCAAACAGACCAAACATTCCACATCAACCAATAAAACCAGACGTTTTAGACAGACCTTTAAATAATATCAAAGATAATTTAAACGGAATCAAAGATAATATTGCAAATAATTTGAACAATATTAAAGAAAATGTTCAAAATAAAACTGAAAATTTTATCCAAAACACAAAACAAAACATTAAAAATCAATCACTCTTAAATCCGCACAACCAATTACATAACGCTGTTCGAAACAGTGTTAGAAACGGTATTATCATAAATCAACAAACAGCACAAGATATGGAAATGTCTGAACAATTGCAGGTCAACAACCAACAAACTCAAGGAATGACAGCTGAAGAACTTGCAAAATTCAAACAAAATCTTGCATCTCAATTAAATGCAAATGTTAATTTGACAAACGTTTCAGCTCTTTTACAAAAAAATAGTAAATTGGCAATGAACAAAATGGTATCAATGATGACAATGGCAACTGCACAAGGCATGACCGATGTTAAGCCATTACAAGACACAATCAATATCATCAATGCAAGTGTTTCTGCAAACTCTCAAAGTGATGCAACACAAACACTTAAAAACTTGATGTTGTTATATCTTCCTTGGTTACCATTGCAAGAGGGAGTCGGATTTGATTTAGAAATTGAACAAGATTCAGACGTTCCGGAATCTGACACATATATAAAAATTTTAATTACAACAGTAAATTACGGAAATTTAAGTGCAACAGTAAGTTTAGTTTCAGGAAATTCTGTTGATGTTTCTGTTATTTGCTCAGAAAAATTCCCTAAAAAAGAATTATTTAAACGCTTGCAAAAAGACGGTTCTCAACATTCAATGCAAACTGTAATTGATTTTAAAGAACAAAAACCGCAAGAACAACAAGATACAATAACCCCAAAAGCAAAAGTTAATTTGTCTAACGTAAATCAAGTTAACCCATATTTATTGTTAATGTCGCATGCAATCATAAGACATACAATTGAACTTGATGCAACAATGACAATCGGCAAACAACCTATTGACGATTAGGCTCAAAAGTATATACGTCAATAATGTCTTCGCCTAAACTATATTCACCAATACTATTTACAATATAGTTTTTGTTTTTAATAGTGTCATATTTTACTTTAAAATCTGCAAGTGCCATAATTTTATTTGGCGATGCAATATTTAACAATTTTTGTAATTTTGGCAAATATTTTTCTTGAGAATCATGTTGTTTTGCAATACAAACTGCAGATTTTAATGAAAATTTCAAATACATTTGTTTTAATAATTCTTTTGATTTTGAAACAAATTCGTATGTTTTATCAAAAATTGCATCACAGTCTTCAATATTATCAAAAAATATCAAATAACCATTTGCAGTTTTTATACAATTTCCTTTAAAATTTTGCAAAATATAATTTCTGAACATCATACGATATTCCATTTTTTTCGTTTCAACATCAGGAGCCTTTGTATCAGTAAATTTCAACTCTTGCATATTTAGTTCAATATTTACATCAAAATACATTACAAAATTTTTGTTTTTAGTTTCTATATTTTTTGCATTTTTTTCAAGACTTTTATTAAAACTTTGTTCAAATCTTTTGCAATTATCTCTATGAACTTTATCGTAAACTTGTTCAAATTCGATTATAAAATAAAGTATATAAACAATTACACCTGCTAAAATTAGCATTTCAACTGCAGCAACTGCAAGAGTAAAATCAACAGGAATTATTACTAAATCTGGTTTATAAAATGTACTTTGAAAGTTATAAATTGTATCAAAAAACACCTGTATTTGCTCAGGAAGTTTAACATGTGCAGTTAATAAAATAAAATCAACCATTGTCAAAAGTGCTGTAAGCACTAAGCAAAATTGAATTGCTTTAAAAGAATTTATAGTTGCATTAAAACCGAATTTTATTAATTTGTACAATATTTTTACCTTTATTTAATTATTGATGTTGTTTTTTTTGAGATTTTCTAAACCAGTAATAAACCGCTCTTGCAACACGGTTAGAACTGTGTCTTACAAGCCCTTCACGACTTTCCTCAATTAATTTCTTTTCAACAATATCAACGTTAATATTTTCTCTGTCTAAAACAACCGGTAATTGTCCGCATTGTTGATATTTTTCAGCCATATTTGGCGGTAAAACATTATTTACAAGTACTGCATCAACCAATTTGTCACTTCCAGCGTGTTTAAACAATGCATTCAAGTGACTTGAAACTGCATAATCATCAGTTTCTCCAGGTTGAGTCATGATATTGCAAACATAGATTTTTTTAGCTGTTGATTTAATAATTTCTTCTGAAATTTGTTTTATTAATAAATTTGGAATTACACTTGTATATAAACTTCCAGGTCCTAAAATTATTAAATCCGCATCTTTGATTGCCTCAATAACATCTTCTAATGCTTTACAATTTTCAGGTTCTGTAAATAAACGTTTTATTTTTTTATGTTCTTCAGGAATAGCAGATTCACCGTGAACAATTGTTCCGTCTTCATATTCTGCTGCAAGACGCATATCATCTAAAGTTGACGGTAAAACACGTCCTCTGATTGATAAAACATTTGATGATTCTTTTACAGCACGAACCATATCACCTGTGATAGAGCATAAAGCAGTTAAGAATAAATTACCAAAGCTATGACCTTCAAGTCCTTCACCCGATTTAAAACGATATTGGAATAATTTTGTAATCAAATCATCATTATCAGCTAAAGCTGCAATACAATTTCTGATATCACCAGGAGGAAGAACACCCATATCTTCTCTTAATCTACCAGATGAACCGCCGTCATCACCAACAGTTACAACAGCAGTTATATTGTTTGTAATTCTTTTTATACCTTTTAACAACATTGATAAACCTGTACCGCCACCAACTGCAACGATTTTAGGTCCTCTGTTTAATTTTCTTCTTCTGTATAATGTTTCTAAAAGAGTGTTATTTTCTTTTCCATTATGTAAATCAAGCATAGAAAGATTTGTTTTTTGCCAACCTTTGAAGAACAAATATGCACCAAAAACTGTAATAATTACTGATAAAATATCAGTTGGAACAGTTAATGCAATTTTTCTAATAAATTCCATTATAAAATATACAGGTCTAAGATTAAATAAAATCATTAAACCTATTGTAATTAAAAGTGAGCCTAAAAATATTAAAATAAACCATCTTTTAATTTCTAGCCCTGGAATTAACCAGCCAGCCTCTTTCATTGTATCTTTAAATGTATCTTTTATTTTATTCATCTTCTTCTATACCTTGTTTTATTTTAAGTAACAGTTTAATCAACCCAGCCTGAATTTTTAACTTTGATATAATTTACAGGTTCTGGAGTGATTAATTCCTTTGCAGATTTAATAATTTCAACAGAATTTTCATATTTATTTGAAAAATGGATAGAATCCACATTCATAATAGTTTTACCGTTTAAATTATTATCCACTTCGCTTGTTGCAAGCAAATGTTTTAATCTATTAATATTAAATTCTAAATTTGAATTATCTTTTGCATCAAAATCTATTGTACCGTCAGCATTATAAGTTTTGTCCAAGAAAAGTTCTTGAGCAACAGTAATTCCAACGTGTTCACCAACTTTTTCGGTTACATCACCCGCTGCACCATAATAAACAAGCCATGGAGAACATTTTTTTATAGCTTTTGCAATTGAACAAGCAAAAGTGAAATCAGTTGAAGCTTGTTTGTACATTGCACCGTGCGGACGTACATGTTCAACTTCTAAACCGAAAGTTTTTGCAAATGAAGTTATCGCACCAACTTGATAAATTACAATAGCTTCAATTTCTTCTTCTGAAAGTTGCATTTCACGATAACCAAAACCTTGAATATCGTCAAATCCGATATGAGCACCAATTACAATATTTCTTTCCTTTGCATTCATTAACGCATTTTTTATTACAACAGGATCACCTGCATGAAATCCGCATGAAATGTTTACAGAACTAACATAGTCTAAAATATCATATTCAGCATCATTTTTATAAATACCGAAACTTTGTGCTAAATCACAGTTAAAATCGATATTTTTTATTTGTTTTTTTTCTAATATTTCTTGCATGAAATGTACCTCTATTTTAGTAATATTATACATAAT
>CAZKJV010000059.1:0-9078 GCA_964553175.1 uncultured Muribaculaceae bacterium
GTATAATTTTAATTAATAAAAAATGTAATAAAAATAAGGAGAAAATTATGTCAACACAAGTAAAAGCAAGTCATATTTTAGTAGAAACAGAAGATGAAGCAAAAAAAATATATGATGAAATTCAAAACGGAAAAGAATTCTCTCAAGCTGCAATGGAATATTCAAGCTGTCCATCAGGATTAAACGGTGGAGATTTAGGATTTTTCAGCAAAGGAGTTATGGTAAAACCTTTTGAAGATGCAGCTTTTTCACTAGAAATCGGTAAAGTTTCTCAACCAGTAAAAACTGATTTTGGTTGGCATTTAATTTTAGTAAACGACATTCAAAAAGTTACAGAAGTAAGAGCAAGCCACATTCTTGTAAGTAGTGAAAGTGAAGCAAAAGAAATTTACGAAAACATCAAATCTGGAAAAGAAGAATTTTCACAAGCTGCAAAAGAATATTCAAGCTGTCCATCAAAACAACGTGGCGGAGATTTAGGATTTTTCGGCAGAGGAAAAATGGTAAAACCTTTTGAAGACGCAGCTTTTTCTCTAAAAAAAGGTGAATTATCTCAACCTGTTCAAACTCAATTTGGTTGGCACTTAATTTTAGTTACAGATATTGACGAATAACGATGAATGAAGCTCTAAAAAAAATACGAAATTTCATAGAAGAAAACAACCTTGATTATTTGCTGGTTAATTCAACGAACGAATTTTTAGTTGAATACAATAGCTTAGACAAAAATTCAAGATACTTTTTAACGGGTTTTTCCGGCTCAACAGGTGATGCCATAGTATCAAAAAATAACGTTTACTTATTCGTAGACGGAAGATATCACGTGCAAGCGGATTTAGAGGTAAATCACGACGATATAACTGTTGTAAAATTGCAAATCGGAGAAAAAACTCTAAACGAAATGCTAAAAAGAATGGCTGAAAATTCAACCTTAGGAATTTGTGCAAAAAAAAATTCGCAATACAGATTTGAAAATCTTCAAACAAAAATGTCAGAAAAAAATATTTCAATAAAATTATTAAAAACAGATATTCTTGATAAAAAACAAAACAAAACACCTCAAAAAATAACTAAAATTCCAATCGATTTATCCGGAAAAACGACTGAAGATAAAATTAACGAATTAAGAGCGAATTTACAAAATGACGAGGCTATTTTAATAACTAATCTTGAAGAGCTTTCATACCTTTTTAACGCAAGAAATTTTGAAAAAGAAAATTCCTGTTCAATCGAGGGCAAAGCCGTTATAACAAAGGATAATGCAGTATTATTTAAAGATGAAACTTTAAAAGAATTTGAAAATTTCATTTTAAATAACACTAAAATCAAAACATTTTTTGTAGACAAAGCAACAATAACCGCATACGATTATTCTTTATTGAAAAATCAGGCAAAATCAATGGAAATAAGCCCATTAAAACTAAAAAAAAGCATTAAAACAAATGCCGAATTGGAAGATTACAAAGAAGCTTTCAAAAAAACTGATTTAGCACTTTTAGACACAAGAAAATTCATAGAAGAAAACGATAATATTTCAGAATTTGATATAAAAAACGAACTTGAAAAAAACTTCAAAAAATATGGTGCAAAATGCCAATCATTCACATCTATTGTTGCAAAAGATGAAAATTCAGCACTTGCTCACTATTCAAAATCATCAAAAAATGAAATTTTAAAAGACGGTTCGTTAGTTCTAATCGATTGTGGTGCGTTTTATGATGGTGGTTTAGCGACAGATATTACAAGAGTTTTTGTAAAAGGTGAACCGTCAGAATTACAAAAAACAATCTATACAACTGTTTTGAAAGCGTTTTTACGTGCATTTAACTCCACAAACACTAATTGTGGATACGTAATAGACAAAATTGCCAGAGATTTTTTAACAGAAACAGCACCAGATGGTTTTGTTTTTAACCACGGACTTGGTCATGGAATAGGCGTAAATGTTCACGAAGGACCTCCACGCCTTACAACTGACGGTGAAGACGCAATGTTTCCGCTAGAGGACAATATGTGCTTCACAATTGAGCCGGGGCTTTACAAACAGGGCTTTTTTGGTGTAAGATTAGAAAATTCATGTTATTTAAAAAATAACAAAATTCATTCGTTCTCAAATATGTGTTACGAAAAAAAATTAATAAATTATTCACTGTTAACCGAAGAAGAAAAACAATGGTTAAGCGAATTTGAGGTAAAATAATGGAAATTACAAGCGTAAATAATGACACAATAAAAGAAATTTGCAAATTACAACAAAAAAAATATCGTGATGACTCCGGAAAATTCTTATTGGAAGGTCTAAAAGCAATAGAAGAAGCATTTAATACCGATATTAAAATTGAGCAAATTTTTGTACAAAAAGAAAAAGCATACCACTATGATTTTCTTGAAGAAAAAATTGTTTACGTCACTGAACCTGTATTGAAAAAACTTTCAACCACAGATTCAGTACCTGATGCAGTCGCAGTAGGTGTTCAAAAAAAATACGATTTAGAAATTTTAAAAACCGCAAAAAGAGTTGCACTGTTTGAAAACATAAAAGACTTAGGCAATTTAGGAACAATTTTAAGAACCGCAACCGCATTTTCTTTGGACGCAATTATTTTATACGGAAATACAGTTGATTTATACAACCCAAAATGCGTTAGAGCCTCAGTCGGCAACCTTTGGAAAACACCTGTATTCCAAACAAAAGATTTTGATTTTTTGGCAAAATATTTCTTGAATTTTACAAGAATTGCAACACTACCAAAATCAAACGATAGTGTCTATTTAAAAGACTTTTTGCCACAAAAGAAAACTCTTGTAATGTTTGGTGCAGAATCTGACGGATTAAGTGAAGAATTAATAAAATTCGCAACAGACAAGGTTACAATTGAAATGGACAACAAAGTTGAGTCATTAAATTTAAGTATGTCTGCAGGAATTATTTTTTATAAATTTTTTTTGTTATAAAATTGAAATATGAATACAACCGAAGTAAAAAAGATTTGGGACGAAGTAAAAGAGGAATTAAAAAACGTAATTCCTGCGTCAACGTTTGAACCTTGGATTGCACCACTTGAGGCAATCTCTTTTGAAGATAACATTTTTACGCTTATTTCGGGCGAATCTTTTGGTATTGAATACATCAAAAAAACTCAATATAAAACTATTTTAGACACATTCAAAAACCACTTTGGCAGAGAAATTTTAGTAAATATCAATTTTAATCAAGAATACGCAGACAAGATTAAAAAAGAACGTCAAAAACAAGAAAAAAAATTACAAAAAGAACAAAAAAATCTTGAAGAACATAAAAAATCTATCGAAAATTTATCTTACGTTAAATCAATGAACATTAATTTAAGATACAGATTTGATAACTTTGTAGAGGATACAAATAACAAAATCGCAAAAGCTGCAGCCGAAAAAGTTGCGGAAAATCCGACAGCTTTATATAACCCATTATACATTCAAGGCGGGTCAGGATTAGGCAAAACTCATCTTATGCAAGCAATTGGACACTATGTGACTATGAAAGGAAAACTAAAAGTCCAATGTATAAAAACAGAGGATTTTATTAACGATTACGTAAATTCAACTGCGTTCGTCCCTAACAAAAACACAACCTCTGCAATGAATAAATTCCGAAATAAATACAGAAATGTTGATATTCTGTTGATTGATGATATTCAATTTATCGAAAATAAAAAGAAATGTATTGACGAGCTTTTCAACACATTTGATACTCTTTATAACGCAAATAAACAAATCGTTTTAACCTCTGACAAATTACCAAAAGATTTGCCTGAAATTCCAAAACGTTTACGCACACGATTTGAACAAGGGCTTGTTGTAGAAATTAAACCGCCTGAATTTGAAACAAGAGTAAAAATTCTAGAAAATTTTGCAAAAGAAAAAGGCGTTGAAAATATTCCAAAAGACGTGTTTGAATATATTGCAAAATACTATAAAGACAACGTTAGAGAACTAGAGGGAGCATTCACAAAAGTAAATGCGTTCTCGGATATTGAGGAAACTCCGATAACTCTTGAATACGCAAGAAAAGTTTTAAAATGCGAAGAATTATCTCAAAAACCAGATATAGAAAAAGTTATTGAAACAGTTGCAGACTTTTATGAAATAAGCACTACAGATATAAAAAGTACATCAAAAATGCAAAACATCTCAAATGCACGCTCAATTGCTTGCTATATCGCAAGAGAAAAACTGCAAAACAGTTACGAAAGCATTGCAAATGTTTTAAACAAACGGCATCAAACAGTAATGTATGCATCGGACAAAATCAAAAAAGCTCTAAAAACAGACACAAAACTAAAAAATGATATAACTAAAATTTCAAAACTATTATCAATATAAAAAAAGTCCCGATTTTTTTATCGGGACTTTCTTTTGATAGTTTTAAAAAACTATATTAATGATGATGATTCAATAACTGATGAATTCATAATATCAGATTTGATTAATGATGACATCATCACACCATTTCTGTTAGCGATTTCAACTAAGTTGCTGATTACAGCTAACATAGAAATTTTTGATTCTAATCTGTTAACGCAAGAACCACAACCGATAGCACTAGCACCTGCTGCAAATGCGAATTGAGCAGTGATTGTGTTGATGTTAGAAGCTGTCATGATTGGTAATTCAATGTTTTTAGATAATTCTAATGTGTTAGAAATTGTTAATTCAGCTCTGTTAATCCATGCTCTTGCACCTTCAAAGTTGTTGATTTCAGAAACGAAACCTTCAGTTTGAATTAAATCAATGTTCAATAATTCTAATTCTCTAGCTAAAGAAATTTGTTCTGAGATAGCTAATGAACCAGGGATTGTAACTGAGAACATGATTTCAGATCTTCTGTTTTCAATTAATGACAATGTTTCTCTTACTAAATCTAAGATTTGAGAAGAAGTCATTGTTAAACCTTCTTTGTATAAAGCATCAAAGTTGCCTAATTCGATAGCATCAACGTGGAAAACGTTTACAGCTTCAGCTAATTCGATTGGGCTAATAGAAGAAGCGATTAATGTGATGTCTGAGTTTAATTCAGAAATTAATCTTGTAGATAATTCTAAAACTTCTTTTCTAGCTGCAACGTCAACTGCAGTAGCTTTTGCTTCGATTGCTGAAGAAACAATCATTTCAACTCTTTCTAAATCAAAGTTATTGATACCAGAAATAACTTTTAATGCTCTTTTTTCATTTAATGCTTGTTTAAATAAATCAATACGTCTCATTTTGAATTCCTTTCCTTACTCTAGTCTTAATAAAAACCTGACGTTATTTTACAACTATATTATAAAATAAAGGTTTAATAGTGGCAATAACTATCACGCAAATTTGTTATCTTGGTAGTAGCATTTTTTATAAAAATAGGTCAAAATTCCAATAAATAGAGGGGTTTTAGGATCTATGATTAAAAAATTTTTTATTACGATTTGTTTCATTTTTGTTACGAATGTCGCAGTAATAGGCTATGATGCAGAGGAATTAATCTACATGAATGTTTATGAGAAATTAAATCCTGCTATCGTGTCTATTGATGCGGAATTACCAATAGGTGTTTCCAGTGGAACAGGCTGTATTATTGATAAATCTGGGGTTATACTAACAAGTTCGCATGTCGTAGAAGATAGTAAAAAAATCGAAGTAACCTTACATAATGGGCACGTCTATCCTGCAAAAATTTTTAAACAAACAAATAACGACTTGGCTTTAATTAAAATCAAATCAAAAGAGGAATTAAATATAATTTCGCTTGGAAATTCCGAAAACATAAAAGTTGGTCAAAAAGTCCTTGCAATCGGTAATCCTTTTGGATTTAACGGAACGCTAACTCAAGGCATAATCTCAAGAATCGACTACGCAAAAGACAAAATACAAACAGATGCTGCAATTAACCCCGGAAATTCAGGCGGACCTTTAATCACGACAAACGGCGAAGTGGTTGGAATTAACCAATCAATCTATAACCCCGACAATAACATTTCAAACATCGGCATAGGGTTTGCCATTCCGATAAATACGGTAAAGCAAATGCTAAAAAAAGCTAATAAATAAAATTTAACTTTAACTATAAAAATTAACAAAAAAAAGCGAGCTTTTAGCTCGCATTCCATTTAAGTGAAAATCTGTTAAATTGGTTCTTAGCAAACAAAACCGCTGTCAAAAGAACCAAAAGAACCGCTATCAGAGAAAGCAACAGAACCTGCTGTTTCTGTACCTGCAGATGCGATAGAACCTGCTGTTTCACAATCTCCGAAAGCAACTACTCCTGCAGTTTCACAAGCTAAAGAACCAGCTGTTTCTACTGAAGAATATTGGCTATAATCAATTTGAGGTGCAAATGGATTGCTTGATTCAAAAGAATCAATTTGACCTGCTGATGCGATTAAGCCTGCTGTTTCTGTGCTTGCTGCTGCAAGTGAACCTGCTGTTTCTGCTGATGCAACAACTCCTGCAGTTTCACTACTTCTTGAAGAAGATTGAGTATTTGTATTAAATAAATTTGAATTAAAACCTAATGCCATAATACCACTCCAAACTAAAAACTCGTGTCGTTTTTATTTTCAATTTTCACTTACATTATTATAAAAACATGAAAAATACTCTAATTGCAGAACTTCAAATATTTTTTACATTTGTTAACATTTTGTTTATAAAAGGATTTTTACGACATTTTATTAATGTATTACTTGCAACTTGTTTTATTCGACCAATTTACAATTGTCCTTGTGAGGACAAACGTAGTGAGGACGTGGCAACCCAGAAAAGATTCTAAAACAAGTTCAAAATGACATGGAGTTTGGTATTGCTTTTATTTTTTAATTGTTCTCGCAATGACAATATAAAAATAAAAAAATAAATTACCCTATTCCAAGCCTAACTCTTGTTTTGTAATTCTATTATCGTAATCAATACGCCCAATCAATTTATTAATTCTTTTTGCAACGTCAATAAATTGTGGAATAGAAAGACTTTGAGCACCGTCAGAAGATGCATTATCAGGGTCGTGATGAACTTCCATCATAATTCCGTGAGCTCCTGAAATCAATGCCGCTTTTGACATTGGTTCAATCAAATATCTTCTACCTGTTGCATGACTTGGGTCAACGATAATCGGTAAGTGTGATAATTTCTTAATCACAGGTACCGCAGAAAGGTCTAAAACGTTTCTTGTAAATGATTGGTCAAAACTCTTTATACCACGTTCACACAAAATAACGTTTTCATTACCGTTACACATAATATATTCAGCTGCTAACAAAAATTCTCTAATTGTTGCAGAACCGCCTCTTTTTAACAATACCGGTTTTTTAGATTTACCAACAGCTTTCAACAAAGCGAAATTTTGCATATTTCTTGCACCGATTTGAATAACATCAGCATAAGTTTCAAACATCGGCATGTCTGCAGAATCCATTAATTCAGTAACTACTAGCAAACCTGTTTTTTCTTTTGCTCTTGCCAAATAAATAAGTGCTTTTTCTTCCAAACCTTGAAAATCATAAGGCGAAGTTCTTGGTTTAAATGCACCGCCACGCAAGAATTGGCAACCCATTTCTTTTGCAGTATAAGCAACATCTAGCAAGCCTTGATATTCTGATTCAACAGAGCAAGGACCTGCAATAATAACAGGACGCTCATAACCACCAATTTTTACGCCATTATCAAATTTTATTACCGTATCATCTTGTTTTACTTCTCTTGATGCAAGTTTATACGGTTCTTGTATAATTTTAACCTCTCTAACACCTTCCAAAGATGCAAGAGCATGAGGGTCAAACATTCTCTTATTACCTATTGCGGCAATAACAGTCATTACATCGCCTCTATTTAAAACAACTCTAAATTCATGCTTTTCTAAAGTTTTCACAACCCTTTGAACATTATCTTCAGATGTTCCTGGTTCCATAATTATAATCATTTGCATACCCCTTATTATCTATAAAGATAATAACATAAAAATAAAAAATCCCAAAAATAGACAAAAAAACACTTTGCACAAATGTGATTTTGTTGCCTGCGGAATCTCGCAGGTGGGTGAACGCCTTGACTAATCCGTTTCCGACTGGCGACAGCAAAAGCTACGGTCGGTATACTTCAATGCCATTAGAGTCAATTCTCCCGATAATTAAAAATGTAGGAACAAAATAAACATCCATGCAAAGATAATACCATTATGACATATTATCAACAGCTTTTCAAGTGATAGACTTACTAATTATGCAATTTATATCGCAAAACAGAGTTTGAACCTTGAGAAGATACAAACAACATATTTCCTTTCAAATAAAGTCCATAAGGTTTATCAACATTTCCGATTAAAACTCTTACTGTCCCATTTTTTGATATTTTTAAAATATTATTATTGTTATAATTTGCTACGTATAAATTACCTAAAGAATCAATAGCAAGCCCGATAGGTCCATCTATTTTCTTATCTCTTGAATATAAAACTCGTTTACCGTTAGGGAATATTTTTGTAATTGAATTATCGCTAAACGATGCTACGTAAAGATTGCCAAAATCATCAGTAACCATGCCTGTCGGCCCTTGAATACCATCAAACAAATGCGAAGATTGCATTCCAACAGAATCAATTGTTTGTAATGGGAATTTTATATCTTTACCGTTTGAATTTGAAGCTTTTATTTTACGTAAAAGAGTTCTTGCCATATCATATTCGTTTGCACCTCTTGGAATTTCAGACAAATATCTTTGAGCTTTTTCGTTCATTCCCAATTTCATGGCAACTTCTGCTGCTTTATAAACAGCCTCATAATCATCAGGTTGTCTTACAAAGATTTGTTCAAAAACAATTAATGCAGCTTGATATTGTTCTAAAAAATCGTAAATACTTCCTAAATTATAATAAGCATCAATATAATCAGGACTAACATCTATTGCTCCCCTAAAACATTCGGCAGCTTTTTCGTATTGTCCTAATTTATAATAATCTACACCCTTATTGTAATGTAAGCGTGCTTCATTCGCAATTTCAGCCATTGCCGACATTGGAATAAAAAAGATTATTAATGCTATTACAATTTTTTTTATCATAATTACATG
>CAZKJV010000060.1:0-8285 GCA_964553175.1 uncultured Muribaculaceae bacterium
AAATAAAATTTTATTATACATTTGATTTTTCACAATCAAAAATATCTATAAAATTAAAACCATTTGTTGAAAAAATACCTTTGTCCGTAATTTTTATTTCAGGAATTACAGGCAATGACAAAAATCCCATTGTCATAAATGGATCACCAACAACACAGCCAATTTCTTTTGCAGCTTTGTTTAAATTTTCTGATTGTTCTGTAACGTAATTAATATCTTTATCAGACATCAAACCTGCAATTGGAAGCGGTAATTTTGCAAGGATTTCACCATTTTTTACAACAACTTTTCCGCCTTGTGACTTAACAAGTTCTTTTTGTGCAATAAACATATCTTCGTCATTTGTTCCGATAATAATCATATTATGTGAATCGTGTGCAACTGTCGAAGCGATTGCACCTGATTTTAGACCGAAACCTTTTACAAAACCTTTACCGATATTTCCACTTGCTTTATGACGTTCAACAACGCAAATTTTCAAAACGTCTTCATCTAGATTTGGTTTTGCAAGTCCGTCTTCAACTTTTACATTTACAGTTGTTTCTTTTGTAATTAATTGATGAGGAATAACTTCAATTGCTTTAGCTTTTGAGCCTTTTGCTTTAATTTCAAAACAATTTTCTTCTAACCAACCAATATTTACAGAACCTCTTGTAGCAGGAACAACAATATCTTCCAATGATTTCAACAATTTACCATTTTCTGCAACTACTTCACCATTTTGGAATACCATTAACGGTTTTGTAAAATCGTCCATAGATTCAAATACGTTCAAATCAGCTCTATATCCAGGGGCAATTGCTCCTAAATCTTGGATTTTGAAGTATTCAGCAGTATTCAAACTTGCCATTTGAATTGCTTTTATTGGATTAACATTATTTTCAACAGCTCTTTGAACCATACCGTTAATATGTACTAACAAATCTTCAGGGTGGCGGTCATCAGTTACAAACAAGATTTTTCTATCATTGTTATGTTGAAGAATTGGCATTAAAGCATCTAAATCTTTTGCTGCTGTACCTTCACGAACCATAATATACATACCTTGTCTTAGCTTTTCTAATGCTTGTTGAGGATCTGTACATTCGTGGTCAGAAGTTACACCACTTGCAATATATGCACAAAGTTCTTTACCTGAAATTTGTGGAGCGTGTCCATCTACACGTTTTTGATGACGCAAAGAAAGGTCAATTTTTGCCATTACATTTTTATCTCTATGAATTACTCCTGGGAAATTCATCATTTCTGCAAGACCTAAAACCCAATCTTTATCAATTAATAACGACAAGTCATAAGCATTTAATTCAAAACCTGATGTTTCAAAATCTGTTGCAGGAACGCAAGATGGAAGCATTGTATAAACTCTTAAAGGTAAATTTTTAGATGCTTCTCTCATAAAACTTATACCGTGCAAACCTAATACGTTTGAAATTTCGTGAGGGTCAGTTACAACTGTTGTTGTACCAGCAGGAACTACTGCTTGAGCAAATCTGTGTGGTAACATCATTGAACTTTCAATATGCACGTGACCATCAATAAAACCAGGGGTTAAGTATGCTCCACCTAAATCAATTATTTTTTCACCCTCGTAATCTTTTGCAACTCCGGCAATTCTACCATTTACAATTGCAACATCTTGTCCTTCAATTATTTCTTCTGTTAAAACATTAACAATTTTTGCATTTTTAATTACTAAATCTGCTTTTTTTTCGCCTAAAGCAACTGCAATAAAATCTTCTTGATGCATTTTTATCCTTTCTCGTCGCCTATCGTTTACCTTTTTGAGGTGAACTTGCAAAGGCTATTACAAGCCCTTACCTTGTTGTACCGTTTTAATTTCTTATATTTTATCACAAAATTCAAGTAATTCTTCTACTTTACCCGTATGAATTACATCTTGAATTTTTTGTTCTATTTTTTCAATTTCTTCTTTGCTTAGTTCTGTTAATTTACCTGTTAATTGAATTTTATCTGTCGTATCAACATTTGAAAAACCTTTGTTTAAATCGAGAAATTCAATATATGTTTCCAAAATATGCATTTTCTTTTCATCAAATTTGAAAGGTTTTCCCATATAATATTTTGTATCTCTATCAAATTTTTTTATAAAATCAAGCATATAATTAAGTTCGCTTAGTGATATTTCTTTGTTATATTCTTGATTTAAAAACGGATTATTTTCAATTTTTTCATTACCTAAAGTTTTTAAATATGCTCCCCAAAACATACAACCTGCGTAAAAACCTGTGTGAGCGTTCAATAAATCATTTACTCTTTTGTAAGTCATCAAAAACTGTATTTTTTTCTGTGCGAAATTTTTTACTGAATTTAATTCAGAATACAATAATTCAATATTTGACGGAAAACTCGTTAAACAAGTGAAAAACCCTGGGTCGAAAACTGCTTTTGACATAATAAACTCCTTTTTAAAAATTATAGCATAAAGAGTTTTTATTTATTCAAAAGTATTTGCAATCCTGCAAGAAAATAGCTTTTTATTTCGTAGAAAGAACGAATTCTTGTAAGCATTTTTAAAATATATAGAGGTCTTAAATAGAAAGATTTTACAGCAATTTTATTTAATTCTAAAATTCTTTCTTTTGATAGAGAATAAGTTTTTAAAACAGGTTGATAATAAGCATTGTCATAATTTTCAATATCTTCGTGAAGTTCTTTTATTGCATAATTATAAAATCTTGTTCCTGGAAGCGGAACTGCTGTATAAAAACTTACAAAATCCGTATCCAATTCTATTGCAAAATCAATAGTCGCAGCAGCAGTGACTTCATCTTCCCAAGGAAGACCTAAAACAAAATAATTATAAATTTTAATTTTGGCTTTTTTAAACGCTTTTACAGTATCTCTGATTTCATTAAGCGTAATATTTTTACCGATTTTATCAAGAATAAATTGAGAACCGCTTTCAGAACCGATACTAACAAGTCTACAACCTGCTCTGTACATCATTTTTGCCATTCTTTCATCTGCGGTATCTGCTCTTGTGTTTGCAGACCAAGTGAATTTTAATCCACTTTTGATAATTTTTTCACACAAATGCATTGTCCATTCTCTGTCTTGATTGAAAATATCAGACCAAAAAATAAAGTTTTTTATATTATATTTTGTTATACATTCTCGAATTTCTGCAATAATATTGTCCGCAGAACGCATTCTAACTTTGTTTCCTGACATTGGAGTTGCAAGACAAAAATAACAATGATGAGGACAACCCCTTGAAACTTTTATAACAGCTTGAACTTTGTTGTTGTCAGGACGTCTATAAATATTATTATCAATCAAATGACGTGCGGGAAACGGAAGTTCATCAAGATTTTCAATAAATGGTCTTACACCTGAAAATTTTACGATAAAACCTTCTCTATACCAAAGTCCGAGAATATCTTTCGGTTCTTTTTCTTTTTGCAAAAGTTCTTTTAATGTTTCTTCTGGTTCGCCATAGATAATATATGAAATAGCTTTGTTTTTAAGCATTATTTCAGAGTTTTTAGTTAAAAATATGGCACCTTTTGCAATAGTTACAATTTTAGGCAAGATTTTTTTAGCAGTTATAAAACATTCTAAATCATTATTCAATGTCGGTGTTGCAATGTTTGCTAAAAGATAATCCGGTTTTATTTCTTCTAAATCCTTTTCAAAATCACCGCCAAGACTGTAATCTCTAACATAAGCTTCTAACCCTACTTGTTCTGCAATTGCAGCAAGATATAACAAGTCAGTAGGTGGCAACGGCGGAATTACAAGTAATTCTTTTGTCGGTTGCTGACAACGGTCTTCTCTGTTCATGACAGGGGATTTAGGATAAATAAGTAAAATCTTTTTAGCCATAAAAATATTCTATACTAAACAAAAATTTTATGCAGTTTTTGTACTACAAAAGAAAACTAGTTTTTAGTTAATTATTTTTTGTTTTTTTACTCTTTTTTGGTGCATTTTTCTTACTGAATTGTTGAGGAGCTTGAGAAAATGATGTTTGAATACGTTTTACACTAATTACATCAGGCAAAGATTGCAAACTTGTTATAACTTTTCTCAAAGTAGTTATGTTATCAAGTTCAATTCCTAATTCAATTATGCCAATATTATTTTGTTTAGTTTTTACGTTTGCATAATTAATATTGATATTATTATCAGAAACAGATGCAATAATATCTTTTAATAAACCTTGTTTTTCTTGAGTTTCAATTCTTATAGTCGTGCTATAAGTTTTACTTGTTGGATTATTTGTCCATTGAATATCAATTAATCTTTCAGGATCAACATCTTCTAATGTTTTACAATCCAGTCTATGAATAGAAACACCTTTTGAACGAGTAACAACACCAACTATCGGCTCTCCCGGAATTGGAGAACAACATCTTGCAAATGAATATAATAAGCCATCTAAACCAACAACGTCTTTTGTTGAAGTTTTTTTCTTATGTTGATATGTAGTTTCAGGAGTTCTAACTGTATCAGCTGGCTTTTTAAGTTTATTGATGATTTTGTTTAAAGTTGTTTCTCCATAACCTAATGCAGCGAACAAGTCTTCCGCAGAAACATAATTCATTTGTTTTGCAACTGTTTCAAATTCACCATTTTTTAAATATTCATCAAATACAGCTTTTGTAAGTTCATGCTCAAGATTATTTCTACCAAGTTCAACGTGATCTTCACGTTTATTCTTTTTAAACCATTGACGAATTTTTTGTCCGGCTTGCTTTGTTACAACAAAATTCAACCAATCCAATCTTGGGGCAGGTTGTTTTGAAGTTAAAATTTCAACAATATCACCATTTTTTAATTTTGTATCAAGCGGAACAATTCTACCATTTACCAATGCACCCACTGTTTTATGCCCAACTTCAGAGTGAATACGATAAGCAAAATCAACAGGAGTAGCTTTTTTCGGTAAATCGTAAACATCACCGTTTGGCGTGAATGCAAATACTTGATCTGAGAAAATATCTAATTTTACAGAATTTACATAATCTTCTGCATTAGTCATATCTTGGTTATATTCAACCATTTTTCTCATCCAAGAAAATTGTAAATCTTCTGTATTATTTGCTTTTTGAGAACCTTTTTCTTTGTATCTCCAGTGAGCTGCAACCCCATATTCAGCAACTTCGTGCATCTTGTGAGTTCTGATTTGAACTTCTAAAGGTCGCATTTTCGGACCAATTACAGAAGTATGTAAAGATTGATATAAATTGCCCTTTGGCATTGCAATATAATCTTTAAATCTTCCAGGAATTGGCTTAAATTGTGAGTGGATTAAACCTAAAACTTCATAACATTCTTTTTCACTGTCAACAATAACACGTACTGCGGTTATATCATAAAGATCGTGGAATGAAATATTTAAGCGTTTCATTTTGCTGTAAATACTGTAATAATGCTTTGCACGACCTGTAATTTGAGCATTTATACCGTTTGCTTTAACGTCATTTGCAATTTTATCCATCAAAACTTTTACGGTTGATTCTCTTTCAGCTTTTGTTTCCGCTACTAATTGAACAATTTCATAATATTTTTCAGGATTGATATAACGTAAAGACAAATCTTCTAATTCAGCCTTAACTTTCCCGATACCTAAACGGTTTGCAAGCGGTGCAAATACGTCTAAAGTTTCTTGTGCAATTCTTTTTTGCTTTTCGGGACGCATAAAATTTAAAGTTCGCATGTTGTGCAATCTGTCGGCAAGTTTTAAGAAAATAATTCTTATATCATTTGCCATTGCAATAAACATTTTACGGAAATTCTCCGCTTGTCGCTCTTCTTTTGAATTAAAATGATATTTTCCAAGTTTTGTTACACCTTGAACCAAAGAAAGAACATCTTCCCCAAACTCTTGTTGAATTGTTTCCGGAGTTGTGTCCGTATCTTCTAAAATGTCATGCAAAAATGCAGCCATGATAGTATGAGTGTCGGCTTTTAAACCGATTAAAATTTTTGCAACTTCAACAGGGTGAATAATATACGGTTCTTCAGATACTCTAAATTGACCTTCATGACGTTCTCGAGCGAATAAAAAAGCTCGTTTTATCAACTCTTGATCATCTTTAGAACGTTCTTGTATCAAAGATTGTATTTCATCAAATAAAGCTAAAGTATCAATATCACTCATGGTATAATTATTTTACTCGTATTTATTTATTTTTACAAGAGGTTAATTTTTATGACAGAAAATTCGTTAATAATAAAGTTGAAAATTTCACCAAATGCGAGCAAAAATGAAATAATAAAAAACAATACAGAAATCAAGGTGAAAATTACGGCTCAACCAATTGAAAATAAAGCAAATAAAGCGTTGATAGAATTTTTATCAAAAAAATTTAAAGTCGCTAAATCTAATATTGAAATAGTCAAAGGCGAAACTTCAAAAGAAAAAACTTTATTGTTTAAAAATATATCCTCTGATAAGATGGTAGAAATTAAATCAATTTTAACGTAAAATAATAAAATAAAATATAAGTTGAGGTAGTAATGGAAGACAAAAAAATACAACAAAAACGCTGGTATGATTTAGACCCAACAGTAAGTTCAGCTGTTAGCCTAATGGAAAAAGCTGATGAAAAAACACAACTGGAATGTGCTTACTTGATTATTGATAAGGCAAAAGATTATGGCGTTAAAATTACCGAAAGCGATTTATCAGAAGCTTTTAACTACCTTTTTAGACGTTGGTATGATAAAAACAAACAAATGCATGATGCTTTTGAATACTTAAAAACAGCACCTTACGATGTTCAATTGGGCATTGCGTTTGATATAATTGAAAAACTACAAAACGGAACAGAAGCTTAAAACTATGCAAAAACGTTGGTATGATTTAGATCCGACAGTAAGTTTGGCAGTTAGCCTAATGAAAAATGCAAACGAACAAACTCAGCTTCAATGTGCGGATTATATTATGACTAAAGCAAAAAGTTTGGGCGTAAAAAATAAAGAAAACGCCTTAAATGAAGCGTTTACTTATATTTTAAGACGTTGGTATGACAAAGATAAACGTATACAAGAAGCTTTTGACTATTTTAAAGCTGCCCCTGCTGAAGTCCAACGAGAAATTGCACTTGAACTAATTGAAGCCTTGCAAATTTGCTAATTTGTTTCAATTGACAAATTCATAAACTCAATATCATCATAATCAATGTATGCCGTCTGCATTAAATTTCTACCTGTTTTTATTGTAATTTCATTGTTTTGATTTATTTTTATTAAATTTTTTGGAATTTTAATCCTTTGCCCGTCGCCATTTAATTGAATTTCAGCAATTTTTACACCATTGAAAAAAACTTCAGGCGGACTTGAATAAGCAAAAGAAATTTGATTTTGCCCCATAGAACGAGCCATTTTAGTATCTATTCCAATAATTGAACCGATTACAAGATAAGTGTTGTCGTTTACGTACGTCATTTTTACTTTTTTTGTGTAAAAAGGTCCTACACATTTAACCTTGAATTGACTTGCATTTGCTGAAAAATCAGAATAATTGTTGTCCCCAAGATGAAACATATCAGTATCAATAATCAAATTCATAGGATTTGTTTTTTCAATACCGACTGTTATCGGTCTTGATGCAATTTTTTCATTTATGGTTAAAGAAAAAGGCTTGTAACCATCTTTTTCAACGGATAAAATTGTTGAATTTGTGATGTCAGTATTTAGATTAAAACCACCATTCCGGTCAGATTGAACAGTGTAATTTTTCTGTGGCAAAGTTACTTTTGCCCCCTCAATCGGAATGTTAGTTTGTGCATCAACAATTCTATGAGTACCAAATTCCCCCTCTTTTGAAACATTTGCCTGTAATGTTTCAGAATTTGCAGATAGATTGAATACAAAAAAATAAAGTGATAAAAGTAAAAATTTTTTCATGCCTGAACCCTCTTTTATCGTAATGTAAACCTTTTTTATTTTTATAAAAAGCGATTATAAGAGGGGTTTAAGGATAATTGTAAGATTTTGAAAAATAAAATTTGAAATTTTATATTTTTTTGTTATTATAATCTTACGTTATATGATTATCAACCAGATGAGCAATAACAAAATAGTATTCTAGTTAAAATATTTGCCGATGTGATGCAAGGCGACTTGAGAGGCTCCTCGAGGTGGAAAGCGAAAGGAAGCCAATCAAATTAAACCAATTCCATCACATTTGCAACAAATACAATTAAATAACTTAAAAAACATCTTGCCGATGTGATGCAAGGCGACTTGAGAGGCTCCACGAGGTGGAAAGCGAAAGGAAGCCAATCAAATTAAACCAATTCCATCACATTTGC
>CAZKJV010000060.1:8385-9062 GCA_964553175.1 uncultured Muribaculaceae bacterium
AACAAATACAATTAAATAACTTAAAAAACATCTTGCCGATGTGATGGAATTGGTAGACGTGCTAGACTCAAAATCTTGTGTAGGAAACTACGTGCCGGTTCGACCCCGGCCATCGGCAATTTAAAAAAGACTTCCGCTTGGAAGTCTTTTTTTATGATTAAGGAGGCTAGATTTTATAAAACAAACAAGCAAAAAATGAACCTTGTGAGCTTGTATCCGTAGCAAAACGTAACCTCGGTGAGAATCCCACACATTAAAAAAGAGTTTCAGCTAATTGTCTGAAACTCTTTAAAATAAATGGTTGCGGGGGCTGGATTTGAACCAACGACCTCCGGGTTATGAGCCCGACGAGCTACCAGGCTGCTCTACCCCGCGATACTTAATTTTGTCTTGAGCAAATACTCTCAACATTTTTATTATGCCTCATAAATAAAAAAAATCAAGTACTTAGATTTTATTGATGTTTTTAACGCTTAATCTTTAACTAATCATATATAAAATATGTAGATATCATATTACAGCATAAACGTCTTTTACATTATCATAAGTGCATTTGATGAAAAATATTTATTAGAAATGTATTATTTATGTTAAAATCAGACCTAACTATAAAAATCTTTGGTAGAATTAAAAATAATTTATCGTTGTTTAAAAAAATATTAGAAAAAGGTAAATAA
>CAZKJV010000061.1:0-8986 GCA_964553175.1 uncultured Muribaculaceae bacterium
TTATTGGATTTAAGGTTTATTTGTGATAAAAATTTAAGGTATAAAGGTTCGGAAAAGTTGGACTCATTCGTAGTTTATATTTACGAAAAGTAGGGATAAATGAAAGAAAAAATTTTTTCATATATAAAAGAAAATTATAGAGAAACTGCAATAGTTATCTGCATAACGCTTTTTGCATTGTTTTTGAGATTGATGTTGTTGCAAAATTATGGCGATTTGTGGCTAGATGAATTGTATTCGTGGTATTTTGCAAGTCAAAAGAATGTATTTTTAACTTTTGGGGAACTTGTAAAACAAGATTTGCATATGCCTTTGTATTTTTTGATTTTGCATTTTTGGATAAAAATTTTTGGTCAATCTGATACTTCAATGCACTTGTGTACGTTATTTGTAACTTTGCCGTTAATACCTCTTTCTTTTTATACTATGAAATTTTTGTTTAATAAAATGACAGGGTATTTTGTTGCGGTATTGTTTGCATTGAATACGTTTTGCATTTATTATTCAATAGAAGTAAGATTTTACGGATTAGTTTTTGTTTTGGCTTTGTTGTCTGCATTTTTGTTTGTAAAAATGTTGGAAAACTTTGAAAAAAAATATTCTATATCCTTTATTATTGCTCATTCGTTGCTTTTGTATACGTTTACAATAACTCCGCTTTTAACTTTTTGTTATGTATTTATTGGTGGGGTTTATGTTTATACAAGAAAACAAGATTTTTTTAAAACTTTTTTGAAAAATTTTGGAATAGTTATTTTGATTGCAATTCCGTCGGTTGCTTTCACTATTTATAACTTTGTCGTTATGCATACGACTTTATGCTCATTTGCTAAAGACATTTATGTATTTAAGTGGAATATAATTTATGACCTTTTAGAAAATTTCTTTACAAGTGAAAATTACCAATTGACGGTTGGTGGTATAAATAGTTATAGAAATTTATTTGAAAATCTGCAAAATCCTGTATATTCAATTTTTGTAGGTGTTCCGATTTTGATTGCCTTAATTGGTTTTGTAAAATCATTTGCTTCAAAAAATGAAAAATTGTATTTATTTTTATTCCCGTCAATTTTATTTTTGATGATGGCATTGTTACTTGCAGGTGTCGGAGTTATTTCATTTTTACCTAAATATGCATCAATTGTTTATCCTATATTTGTTTGCGTTGTATGTTATGGACTTTCTCAATACAAATTTAAAGCAATATCAATATGTTTATTTGTGTTGTTTGTGTTATTGAATTACGCATATTTGTTTATAAATCCTGTTAGCATATTTACAAAACCAAGAAAAGAGCTTGGAAATTTAACACAATTGATGAATGAGGTTATAAAACCTACTGATGATGATTTGTTTTTAATCCCGTATTCCGGTGATAAAGTTATGAGATATATTCCTCATGGGAAATTAATCAGATTTAATGCTGATGATGCTTTATTGTTGAAAGATAAAGAGTCTTGCGGTTTTTATTTTGATAAAAAATATTACACGTTTTTAGAACGTGATAATATCAAATCAAAAATGTTCTTTTATGTATATAAAAATATTCCGTTTGAATTGTATGAAATCCGATTGAGAGATTTTTATTTTGATAAAATGAAAAAAGGACAAAGATTTATAATTGTTTCATATCGTGATAGTTTTACAATGCCATTGATTGCAAATTGGAAAATGTTAAAAAATCAAGAAGTGTATAATTCTGTTAATATGTTCGTGCTTTTGATGAGTACGATTACAAAAGACGGAATACAATTGGCAGAAACTTATTTGAAACCGATAAGCATTTATACAGATAAAGAACGAAATTATTCAGTTTTTGTATATGAGAAACAATAGAAATTTTTTTATGATAAAATAAAGAAAAACTAGGAGATAATAATGGAAAATTTAAGAGAAAAATATGAAGTCGTAATTGGCTTGGAAGTTCATGCTCAATTAAAAACAAAATCAAAAATATTTGCACCGGACGGTTGTGAATTCGGTAATGAACAAAACACTCAAATTAGCCCGATTACTTTGGGTATGCCGGGGGTATTGCCTGTTTTAAATCGTGCTGTTGTTGATATGGGTATATTAACAGGTTTAGCATTAAATTGTGAAATTGCTGAACAATGTAAATTTGACAGAAAACAATATTTTTATCCGGATTTACCGAAAGGTTATCAAATTTCTCAATATGACGAACCTATTTGCGGGAAAGGTTACTTGGTTGTAAACGGTAAAAAAATCGGTATTACAAGAGCCCACTTGGAAGAAGACGCAGGAAAACTTGTACACGCAGGTGCAGACGGTCTTGCAGGTTCTTCTTATTCATTGGTTGACCTAAACCGTGCGGGAACTCCGTTATTAGAAATCGTATCAGAACCTGATATGCGTTCACCTCAAGAAGCAAGACAATATGTTGAAGAATTGAGAAATATTGTTCGTTATATTGGTGTTTGTGACGGTAACCTTGAAGAAGGTTCAATGAGATGTGATGCAAACATTTCAATTATGCCAAAAGGTTCAGACAAATTTGGTACACGTGCAGAAATTAAAAACGTAAATAGTTTCAAAGCTCTTGAACGTGCATTAGAATATGAAATCGACAGACAAATTGAATTGGTTGAAGACGGCGAAGAAGTTGTTCAAGAAACAAGACTTTGGGACGATAATGCGGGCGTAACTCGTTCAATGCGTGGTAAAGAAGATGCTCACGATTATAGATATTTCCCAGAACCTGATTTGATGCCATTATCTATTTCAAGAGAATGGGTTGAAAAAATTAGAGAAACAATGCCTGAATTACCTGAACAAAAACGTCAAAGATATATGGGCTTAGGTTTAAGCGAATATGATTCAAGCGTTGTTGTAGAACAAATGGACTTAGCAATGTTCTTTGATGAAGTATTAAAATTGGGTGCAAATCCAAAAATTGCTGTAAACTTCTTAATGGGTGAAATTGCAGCTTACTTAAAAGAACAAAAAGTTGCATTAAATGATTCTAAATTAACTCCTGAAAACTTGGTTGAATTGATTTCATTAATTGAAAAAGGAACTATTTCAAATAATATCGGTAAACAAATTATTGTTGAAATGTTAGAAAATGGTGAAAAAGCATCTGCAATTGTAGAAAAGAAAGGTTTAAGCCAAATTTCTGATACAGGTGCAATTAAAGAAATCGTACAAAAAATTATTGATGCAAATCCAAGCCAAGTTGAAGCTTATAGAGGTGGTAAAGATAAATTGTTTGGTTTCTTTGTTGGTCAAGTAATGAAAGAAACAAAAGGTAGAGCTAACCCTCAATCTGTAAATGAAATCTTAAAAGAATTACTTGGTTAGTACATAGTACTTGTAATATGAAAATAAAAAAGGAACTTACGAATATATGCCATTAATTTCATCAAAGAAAACTTGTATGGACTTAGAAATCCATGAACAACCTGCAATTTTAGGCAAAATTATTGAAGAATATATTTCCGAGGACGGAAAAGTTTTAGTAGATTTACCTGAAGATATTGAAAATATCGTGTTGGTTGCAAGTGGTTCCTCTTATCACTGTGCAAGATTTGGTGCAGATTTATTCGGTCAAGTTGCAGATATTTCAGCAAGGGCAATTTATTCCAGTGAATATTTGTTAAAGCCGAAAGCCCCAGGAAATGATAAAACTTTGTATGTATTTATCACTCAATCTGGTGAAACGAGTGATACTTTACGTGCTGCAAAACGTGCAAAACAATTGAATATGCGTATTGCTTGTATTACAAATAATTCAAAATCATCAATGAACAATCTTGCTGATTATTCAATAAATTGTTTTGCTGGAGTTGAAAAATCTATTGCTGCAACAAAATCATTCACGGCTCAAATGTTATGCGTTTATATTCTTGCTTTGAAATATGCTCAAATTAAGAATATTGATATTACTGAACGTATTGAAAATTTGAGAACTCTTCCTGCTGTAATTCTTCAAACTTTTGATATGCAAAAGAAAATTCAACAATTTGCCGGCATGTTGAAAAAAGAAAAGAATTTTATCATTACTGCAGATGGAATTTCTTACGCCATGGCAAAAGAGGCTGCTTTAAAGATTAAAGAAACTTCTTATTTGAATGTTACTGCAATTATTTTGGGTGAATTTATGCACGGACATGTTGCAGTATTGAATAATAAAATTCCTTTGATTTATGTTTCAGCAACAGGTGTTTCTTATTCTGCTGCGAAGAATTTGGAAAAAATTAAAAAAGATTATAATCCGCCAATTTATATAATTGGACGCTCTCATGAAAGAATTACACCAAACTTTAATATTACAATTGACAATGACGATATGTTTTTAAGAATGTTCTCAAATGCAGTTGTAATACAAATGTTGGCACTCGAAATTGCTAAAAAATTAGGTAGAAATGTCGATAAGCCAAAAGGTTTGGTAAAAGTAGTAAAAGAAAACTAACCGAAAGGTTAGTTTTTCTTATCTTTGAGTTAAAATAAAATAAAAAGAAAATAAAAATAGATAAAATTAGAAACAAAAGGTAAAAATATGTGGGATTATTCAGAAAAAGTTATGGATCATTACAGAAATCCGAGAAATGTCGGTAAAATTGATAACGCTGATGCAGTTGGCGAAGCGGGTTCTTTGGCTTGTGGTGATTCGTTGAAATTATATTTAAAAATCGATAATGGAATTGTAACAGATGCGAAATTTCAAACTTTTGGTTGTGGGTCTGCTGTTGCAAGTTCAAGTATTTTAACTGAAATGATTATCGGCAAACCTATTGAAGAGGTTAGAAAAATTTCTAATAAAGATATTGCCGACCAATTAGACGGTTTACCACCTGAAAAAATGCACTGTTCTGTTATGGGGCATGAAGCTTTAGAAGATGCTTTGAAAAACTATTTTGATGAAGAAATGGAATTTGATTTGTCTGCAAAAAACGAAGATAAATTGATTTGTCAATGTTTTGATGTTCATGAAAGTCAAATAATGGAAGCAATTGAAGTTAACAAATTAAAAACAGTTGATGAAGTTATGAACTATACAAAAGCTGGTGGTGCTTGTGGAAAATGCCGTACTACAATAAAAGCTATTGTTGATAAATATTGGGAAAAACAAGATGCGGACAAACCTAAATTAACTCCGACTCAAAAAATTCTAAAAATAAATAGTGTAATTGAAAATCAAATCTCTCCTGAATTACAAAAAGATGGCGGTGATATTGAATTAGTTGATATAGAAGATAACAAAGTTTATGTAAAACTTCGTGGAAAATGTTCAGGTTGTAAAAATTCGCACATGACCTTGAAAGTTTTTGTTGAACAAACTTTGCAAGAAACAGTTTCAAAACAAATTGAAGTTATTGAGGTACAATAATGGGCGTAATTTATTTAGATAATAATGCTACAACAAAAGTTGACGAACAAGTTTTAGACGCAATGTTGCCTTTTTTGAAAGAAGAATATGCAAATCCGTCAAGTATGTATGATTTTGCAAAAATTCCTTCTAATGCAATAAAAACGGCAAGACAACAGGTTCAAGAGTTTTTAGGTGCATCAAGTGAAAGAGAAATCTTTTTCACCTCTTGCGGTTCAGAAAGTGCAAATACAGCAATAAAAAGTGTTTTAGCAAACAACAAAACGAAACGTCATATTATTACAACCGCTGTTGAACACCCTTGTGTTTTGAATTTGTATAAAACTTATGAAAAACAAGGATACAAAGTTGATTATATCGGAGTAAATTCAAATGGTGAATTGAATTTAGAAGAATTAAAAGAAAAAATTACTGATGAAACAGCTTTAGTTTCTATAATGTGGGCAAATAATGAAACTGGTATTATTTTTCCAGTTGAAAAAATTGCAGAAATAATAAAAGAAAAAAATCCATCAACAATTTTTTATGTAGACGCTGTTCAAGTTGCAGGAAAAATTAATATTGATGTAAAAAATACAAAAATAGATATGTTGGGTGTTTCCGGACATAAATTCCATGCACCAAAAGGTATTGGCGTTTTGTATGTTAAAACAGGCACTATTTTGTCACCTTTGATTGTTGGTGGTCATCAAGAACGTGGAAAACGTGCAGGAACAGAAAATGTTCCTTACATTGTTGCAATCGGTAAGGCTGCTGAATTGGCTCAATCAAGTTTAGATTATGAATCAAATGAAGTTAAACGATTAAGAGATAAATTGGAATCAGGTATTTTGAAAAATGTGTTTAACGCAAGATTAAATACCGCTTTGACAAATCGTGTTCCAAATACTACAAATATTGGTTTTCAATATATTGAAGGTGAATTAATATTGCTACATTTGAGCGATATGGGTATTTGTGCAAGTTCAGGAAGTGCTTGTACATCAGGTTCTTTGGAACCGAGCCACGTTTTAAGAGCAATGGGCGTGCCATTTACAGCTTTACACGGTAGCATAAGATTTTCTTTGAGTCGTTTTACAAAAGAAGAAGAAATTGACTACGTAATTGAAAAATTACCGCCAATAATTGAAAAATTAAATAGAATTTCGCCTTATCAAGAGGAATTAGAAGCTCTAAGAAATTTGAAATAATTATACTTTAATAAAATAACGCCCGATTGAAAAGTTTTTCAATCGGGCGTTATTTTTATTTAAAATTTTCTTACACAACGCCTTGTGCTTTCATTGCTTCTGAAAGTTTTGAGAATGCTGCAATATTTGCTCCTGCAACGTAATTATTGCCAAAGCCGTATTCTTCAGCGGCTTCTTTGCAAGATTTGAAGATGTTTGTCATGATTCTATCAAGTTTTTGGTCAACTTCTTCAAAAGTATAATAATATCTCATTGAGTTTTGGCTCATTTCGATTGCTGAAGTTGCAACACCGCCTGCATTTGCAGCTTTTGCAGGTCCTACAAGAATATTATTTGCTAAGAAATAGTCTGTAGCTTCTTTTGTACAAGGCATGTTTGCACCTTCACCAACGGCAATTACGCCGTTTTTAATTAATTTTTTTGCAGAATTTAAAGTAACTTCATTTTGTGTTGCACAAGGTAGTGCAATGTCAGTTTTGATTGTCCAAATAGGTGAATCTTCGTTTGTTCTTTCAATGTATTGAGCATCTTTGTGAACGTCTAAATATTCTTTAATTCTACCTCTTTTTACTTCTTTGATTTCTTTTATTAAATCTAAATCAATTCCGTTTTTGTCGTAAATACAACCGTTAGAATCACTCATCGCAACGACGTTTCCACCTAATTCTTTAACTTTTTGGCAAGCGTAAATTGCAACGTTTCCTGAACCTGAAATAGTTACTGTTTTACCGCTAAATGATTGATTTCCGTTAGCTTTTAACATTTCACGCATAAAGTAAGAAAGTCCGAAGCCTGTTGCTTGAGTTCTTGCAAGTGAACCGCCGTAAGACAAGCCTTTACCTGTTAAAACTCCGCCTTCGTATGCGTTTCTGATGCGTTTGAATTGACCGAACATATAGCCGATTTCTCTTGCACCGGTTCCGATGTCGCCTGCAGGTACGTCAATATCTTGTCCGATGTGTCGTTGTAATTCTGTCATAAATGCTTGACAAAATGCCATAATTTCTCTGTCTGATTTTCCTTTAGGGTCGAAATCTGAACCGCCTTTGCCACCGCCGATAGGTAAACCCGTTAAAGCATTTTTGAAAATTTGTTCAAAACCTAAGAACTTCATAATACTTTGATTTACTGTTGGGTGAAGTCTTAAACCACCTTTGTATGGACCGATTAAAGAGCTGTATTGAACTCTGAATGCTCTGTTTACTTGAACTTGACCTTTGTCATCAACCCAAGAAACTCTAAATGTGATTATTCTTTCAGGTTCAACCATTCTTTCCAAAATGCCTAATTGTTCAAATTCTTTGTGTTTTTCTACAACAGGTTCAATTGAAGTTAAAACTTCTTCAACCGCTTGTAAATATTCCGGTTCGTTTGGATTTTTCTTTTTTGTTTCTTCTAAAACTTTTGAAATATAGCTGTTCATATTTTCCTCCCATAGCTTTTTCTATTTTTGTTATAGCACATAAATTTTTATTTTGGCTAATTTTTTATATTATTTTAATTTGTATTTTATGGTATGATTTTTTTATGGAAAATAAGGAAATAAAAAAAGTTTGTGTATATTGTTCTGCAAGTGATGGTGTTGCAGATGTTTATTATAAAGATGCAAAAAAAATGGGCGAATTGCTTGGACTAAATGGCTATGACCTTGTTTATGGCGGTTCTGATTTTGGTTTGATGGGAGCAGTTTCTCAAAGTGCAAAACAAAATGGCTCAAAAGTTTGCGGAATTATGCCTAAAAAGATTTATGAATTTGTAAATCACGAGGGCGGTTGCTGTGATGAATTCGTTTTGACAGAAAATATGCGTGACAGAAAAGAAAAACTTGATTTGTTTGCAGATGCTGTGATTACTCTTGCGGGTGGTTACGGTACTCTTGAAGAAATTTCTGAAATGATAGATCAAAAGATTTTGGGATATAATACAAAACCGATAGTATTTTTGAATACGAATAATTTTTATGATAAATTGATTGAATTTTTTAATCAGATGGTAAATGAAAATTTTGCAAGACCACACACTTTGAGTCTGTTTTATGTTGCAAAAACACCGGAAGAGGCGATTGAATATTTGAAAAATTATGTTCCAAATACTCCGCCTAAAACGGTTGAAGATATTTATGTGAAATAACACAAAATGCCCTTGTAGCTCAGCTGGATAGAGCGATTGCGTCCTAAGCAATGTCGTCGTAGGTTCGAATCCTATCAGGGGTATTTTGGTATTGTAAAATTAATGCTTATGATTCTCTCAGAAGATTTTTAGCAGAAAAATCTTCTAAGGTTCTACCCGTTCGGGTATCCTGATCCGTAAGGCTCGAGTACCTCGCCCACGGCTCAAGCGAATCCTATCAGGGGTATTTTGGTATTGTAAAATTAATGCTTATGATTCTCACAGAAGATTTTTAGCAGAAAAATCTTCTAAGGTTCTACCCGTTCGGGTATCCTGA
>CAZKJV010000062.1:0-8929 GCA_964553175.1 uncultured Muribaculaceae bacterium
AAATAATACAGATATAATTATTTTACCAGAAGTTTGGACAGTCGGCTGGGCTTGCGAATATTTTGAAAACTCAGCAGAAGATATTGAAAATAGTGAAACAATAAAATTTTTATCAGAAATAGCAAAAAATTATCACGTAAATATTATCGGCGGAAGCTTTATAACAAAACAAGAAAATAAACTTTATAATACTTGCCCCGTAATAAACAAAAATGGACAACTTGTTGCAATTTACAACAAATGCCATCTTTACAATTACTATGGAGATATAGAGGGCGAGTTATTAGAAAACGGTACAAATCCAACAATCGTAACTTTAGACGGTATTAAAATCGGATTAAGCATTTGCTATGACATAAGATTTCCTGAACTTTACAGAGCATATGCCGTAAAAGGTGTCGATTTAATGGTTAACGTTGCCGCTTGGGGTAGTACTAAAGAAATTCCTTGGGTTTCAATGACTCACTCCAGAGCAATAGAAAACCAAACTTATTTTGTTGCACTAACTCAATCAGGAGCTATCAATAACGGATTATTTAACCTTGGAAAATCAACCATTATTGATTACAAAGGGGATAACCTTGCAGAAATAACAGAATTAGAAGGAGCTATCTCAGCACAATTAGACTTTGATGAGCAAAACTCTTTCAGAGAAAAATGTACAGTCTTTAAAGATATTCATAAAAATTACAACGTTAAGGAAATATAATATGAAAAAAATACTATTCACAATACTATCAATATTTTTACTATCACAATGCACACTTGCAAAAGGAAATGATATTTTAGATGCGGGATTTGGAAGAGCAAAACTTTCAAAAGGTGCCGTTTCTATTTCAGTAAAAGACTTAAAAACGGGAAAAACAGTAAGCGAACACAATGCAGATGTTCAAATTTCACCTGCATCAACGCAAAAAGTTCTAACTTATTTTTCAGCACTTGATACACTTGGAGAAGATTATTTATTTTCAACAAAATTATACAAAACAAAATCAAATGATTACTACATAAAACTTGGTGCAGACCCATATTTAACTACTAAAGACTTAAAAATATTATTATCAAATATAAAACTTGAACAAAATCAAGAATTAAAAAATCTTTTCATAGATGACACGATTTTAGATAACAACACATGGGGTGAAGGCTGGCAATGGGACGATAGTTTGAATATTTTGATGCCAAAATTCGGAGCTTATAATATTGATAAAAACTTGTACACAGTTATCATCAAGCCGACACAAGTAAAAGCTCCTGCAAATATTTTTACTAACATATTCTTCCCAACAAGTTTTATTAACAAAACAATAACGACAAACAATAACACAAATGTAAATATAACAAAGGAAGAAAATGACATCTCACCTGATACACTAACTGTTAGCGGTGACGTTAGCAAAACAACAAAAATACAAGTACCTATACCATATCTTAGAAGATATTTTATTTTACGACTTGAAGACGCTTTGAGTTCAAATAAAATCCCTTATAGCGGAAAATTTGAAAAAGTAAAAGTCCCTGCAAATGCTGAATTAATTGCGGAAATAAATCACCCGATAAGTGATGCGTCAATTGATACGTTAAAAAACAGTAATAACCTTGTTGCAGAAACAGTATTTAAACTTGCAGGCGGAAAATACAGCAATAATACAGGTTCGCACTCAACAGCAATGGCTATGTTTAATAATTACTGCTATAAAAATAAAATTAATTGCACAAACATAAGACTTACTGACGGTAGCGGTGTTTCAAAAAATAACCTCGTTACTGCAGATTTTATGACTGATTTTTTAGTATCAATTGCAAAAAATAACTCTTACGATAAAGTTAAAACCCAACTTCCAACAGCAGGTGAAGGAACATTAACTAACAGAATGTTACTTCTAAAAAATCTTATCCACGCAAAAACAGGAACTTTATCAAATATTAGTGGAATAATAGGTTATTTAGACACAAAAAAAGGAAATTCATATGCGTTTGCAATTTATATTACAGACGGAAAATCAAACGAAATCCACAAAAAATTATTTGAAGAAAGCGTTATAAGATATATTTATAACAACAAATAAAACTAATTTTTAGTGACAAATTTTTCGTATGAACCTAAAAATCTGAAATATTTTGCATTTTGTTGAATTTCATCAATAGCATTTTTTACGGATTCATCTTTAACATGCCCGTCAAAATCAACAAAGAAAGTGTATTCACCAAACTTTGTTTTAGATGGTCTTGAATCAATGTATGAAAGATTAATGTTATGTTTTGAAAATATTTGAAGAATTTCCAATAAAGCACCCGATTTATTTTCGGTAGAAAAAGCAATACTTGTTTTGTCGTTACCTGTTACAGGTGTTTCAAAATCACCAATTAACGCAAATCTAGTTTGATTTGTCGGGTCATCGTTAATATTTTCACATACAATATTTAAGTTATATAATTGAGCAGTTTTTTTACTACCAATAGCAGAATAAGTAAGATTATAACCGTCTAAAGAACGAGCAGCCTCTGCAGTACTTGATGCTTTTACAATAGAAACATTCATAGGCAAACGAGTTGAAATGAACTCATGACATTGTGCAATCGCTTGTGGGTGAGAAATAACCCCAGTAATACTATATAACTCTGTTACTTTTGATAACAAACAGTGATTAATCGGAATAATAAACTCTGATAAAATTTTAATATTAGGATTTTTAGTTTTAATAAGAGTATCACTTGATTCTCTAACTGTACCCTCAATTGAATTTTCTAACGGAATAACACCAATAGTATTAGGATTATTGTCAACAAAATCAACAACTCTGCTAATCATGTTAAAAGGTTCTTCAGCAGGATAAATATCGTATTTATCTAAAAATTCGTCTTTTGCCATTTCGCAATATGACCCACCTGGACCTAAATATGCAATTCTTAAAACTTCTGCTAAAAAATTCATTGCTAAATCTCCTTGTTTTATTTATAATTTTACTAAAAGGGATAAAAAATGGCAAACATAAAATTTGGGACAGACGGTTGGAGAGCCGTAGTAGGTGAGGATTTCAATTCCGAAAACGTAACTTTAGTATCAAACGCAATTGCAAAGTATGTTAACGATACTTTCGGATTGGACAAAAAAATCATTATAGGATACGATCCACGCAACATGGCGGACGTATTTTCAAAACTTTGTGCAGATATTCTTGTTCAAAAAGGTTTTCAGGTACTTTATAGCAAAAAGGTCGTTCCTACACCGGTTTTGGCTTACAATGCAAAACATTTAAACGCATGTGCAATAATGTTCACAGCAAGCCATAATCCACCACAATATTTAGGTTTAAAATTTATTCCTGATTATGCCGGACCTGCAACAGATGAAATTACTGGAAAGATAGTTAAAAATCTTGGGCAAACCATTGAAAACAGTTTAAACGGTTCATTTGAGTACTATGATTTTTCTAATGATTATTTCAATCATCTTGAAAAACTTATCGATTTTAATGCAATAAAAAATAATCACACAAACATCATTTTTGACGGCTTATATTCAGCTACTATCGGTTATTTTGACAAGATTTTAAAATCAAAAGGCATTAAATTTCAATCATTGCACATGAAACATGACCCTAATTTTGGTGGCGGAATGCCTGAACCAAAACCTCAATACATGCAAGAATTGATAGAAAAAATCAATAAAAACGTAAAAGCAGTAGGGTTTGCAAATGACGGTGATGGCGACAGATTTGGCGTTATTAACGAAAAAGGGAATTACGTAACTCCAAACGAAATTATCGCTATTTTATTAATGCACCTTTCTAAAAACAAAAATTTAAAAGGGTCTTTAGTTAAAACCGTAGGTGCAAGCACATTACTTGATATTGTAACAAGCAAATTAAATGTAGAACTTGTTGAAACCGCTGTGGGATTTAAACATGTCGGTGAAGCAATGAGAATACATAATCCGATTATCGGCGGAGAAGATTCAGGCGGACTTTCAATACAAGGTCATATTCCTGAAAAAGACGGTATTTTAGCAAATTTACTAATACTAGAGGCAATGGCATACGAACATAAGTCATTAGTTCAATTACAAGAAGACCTAGAGAAATTTGCGGGTAAAAGATTCTATAATGATAGAATAGATATAAAATTAGATAATCAAGAACTTGTTCCGATAGCACTTCAAAATGCAGAAAAAATTAAAAACTTAGGCACATATACTGTAACTAAAGTAAATAAAATTGACGGCGTAAAACTATATTTTAATGACGGAAGCTGGATATTAGTACGACCAAGCGGAACAGAACCATTATTGAGAATATATTTAGAATGCGATAATAAAGAAAAATTAGAAGAATTTAAGGAGAATATAAAAAATGCAAGTATCACTTAATTGGTTAAAAGAATTCGTTGACCTTGACGGTATTGACGAAAAACAAATTGCTCATGAATTAACAATGAGCGGTTTAGAAGTTGAAGAAATTGAATATTTAAAACCAAAATTCACAAATATCATAACAGCAAAAATTGAAAAAATTGACCAACACCCAAACGCAGACAAACTTCACCTTGTAAACGTTAACATCGGAACTGAAGTTAAAACAGTTGTTTGTGGTGCTCAAAATATTGCAGAAGGACAAATTATTCCTTATGCTTCAGTTGGTTCAAAAGTTTTAGATAGAAAAACTGGCGAACAATTCACTCTTACACCTGCAGTTATCCGTGGAGTTGAATCTCAAGGTATGCTTTGCTCTGCTGATGAATTAGGTTTAAGCGATAGAAATTACCAAGACGAAGACGGCATTTTAATTTTAAACAGATTTATTGATAATATTGAACTAGGAAAACCACTTGAAGAAGTATTAAACCTTGAAGAAGATATCATTTTAAATGTTGCACCAACTGCAAACAGAGGAGACCAAATGTCTGTAATCGGCGTTGCAAGAGAACTTTGTGCAATATTTGATAAACATCTAAAATACTCACCACTACAAGCAACAGTTGAATACGGAAACGACGGTTTTGAAGTTGAAATCAAAGACGAAGATGTTTGCAAATTCTACTCAATCGGGTTATTAAGCAACGTAAAAATTAAAAAATCTCCTGATTGGATGCAAAAAAGATTAATTTCATCAGGAATAAGAGCAATCAATAACGTTGTTGACATCACAAACTACGTTCTGTTAGAACTTGGCACACCTCTACACGCATTTGACAGAAACAAATTAAACAACTATCTTTGCGTAAGAAGAGCAGTTGAAGGCGAAAAACTTGTTACTCTTGATGAAGTTGAAAGAAATTTAACACACGATAGCGTTTTAATCGCAACAAAAGAAGAACCTGTATGTTTAGGCGGAGTATTTGGCGGTGCAAACTCAGAAATCGACGACAATACGACATCAATTGCACTTGAAGCAGCTTATTTCACACCTGCATCAAACAGAAGAAGTGCAAGGAGTGTCGGCTACCGTTCAGAAGCAGGTGCAAGATTTGAACGTGGTATTGATATCGGTGCTGTAAAACAAGCGTTGATGAGAGCAATGCAATTATTGGTTGAATACGCAGATGCAAAAGTTGACGGCGTTGTTCAAACAGGTAGTGACAAAAATGAAATCGAACCAATTACGCTAAGATTTTCAGAAATCAAAAGAATTTTAGGAATTGAAGTTCCAACAGAAAAAGCTCTTTCAATTTTAGAAAAACTAGGATTTACAATTTTGGGCAAAAACGAAATTGCAGCAAAAATTCAAGTTCCATCATTCAGAGTTGACGACGTTTACAGAGAAATTGACTTGATTGAAGAAATTGCAAGAATTAACGGATACGAACAAGTTCCACCAACATTACCAGAAAAAAATAATGTTCCTGAAATAACAATTGAAGAAAAAACAGTTGCACAAATTCACAACTTAATGCGTTCTTGCGGATTAAATGAAATAGTAACAACTTCTTTAATCGGAAAATCATTACTTGACCAATATATGATGACTTATAATAGCGAACAAGCGGTAACAGTTGCAAACGCAGCAAGTGAAGAATATTCAATGCTTCGTCAAAACTTAGCAGCAAATGTTTTAAGCTGTTTCAAATCAAATTGGGACAACGGACAAAAAAATTATTGGGCTTATGAAATTGGTAGAACTTACTTAAAAGACCACGAAACTACCCAACAAGATTCAGGTGTAACAGAAACAAAAGTTCTTGCAGGTATTATTTCAGGTGATATTGAAAATTCAAAATGGCAACAAATTCAAAAAACCGATTTCTACACACTAAAAGGTATTTTTGAAAAATTACTTTCAACTCTTGGACTAGAAAACAGAATTCAAATCCAAGCAGAAGAAGATGTAAACTTTATGCACCCTTACAAAACGGCAAAACTTGTTATGTTAGGAAAAACACCGAAAAACATCGGTTATTTCGGACAAATTCACCCATTATTAAAAGATAAAATGAAATTAAATCAAGATGCTTTCATTTTTGAAATTAATTTGAATGAAATTTTATCTTGCGTACACGAAACAGTTCCACATTTCAAACATCTGCCACAATTCCCTGAAGTGCAAAGAGATATGGCATTCGTAATACCAGAAAGCGTTACTTATGCAGAATTACAAAAAGTTATCAAAAAATCTGCACAAGGTAATTTATTCAAAGGCTCTGAAATCTTTGACGTTTACCAAGGTGAACATATCAAAGAGGGTTTCAAAAGTTTAGCTTTCAGAATAAAATTACAAGATGAAAACGCAACATTAACAGAAGAAGTTATTGAAAAACAAATGACAGCTGTTAAAACAGGCCTACAAAAAGCGTACAGTGAAATTTCATTTAGGGAGTAAAAATTGAATATCTACAAAACTCTTAAAAACATAATATTTTTGACATTTTTAGCAATCTGTTTGGTTTTACCGGCTAATGCAAATATTTTGCCAACAAGCACAAAAGACCTAAGAACTGATGCTATTGGGTTGTATCAACTTCCACAACATATTGTGATATACAAAAAACCTGACGCAAAATCAGAAGTTTTGTATGAAGCAAATTGGGATTACAAATCATTTAACGCATCAAAAGGCGGAGCCGACAGAATTTTCTCAGTATTCGTACAAGAAAAAGAACTTGCATACGCACAAGTAATTGATTTTACAGATGATTGGCTAGAAATTGTTTATGACAAAGTAGCACAAAAAAAAGGTTGGATTCAAGCAGAAGATTTAAGATTTATGCATTGGAGAAATTTTTATAATGTCTATGGAAGAAAATATGGTTTAAAAATATTTTCAGACGCACCCAGCTCTGTAAAAGAACTTCATAGCTCAACTCTTGAAGATTCTCAAACTGTCCAAACAATAGATAAACCGTCAAGAATAAAATTAACCGTTGTAAAAGGCAACTGGGCATTAATAACTGCAATTGAAAATAACAACGGAAATACAGGATATCTTCGTTGGAGAAGTGAAGACGGAGTTATTTTCGCATTCCCTAACATAAAATAAAAACAACAATAAAATATAGAAGACGGCACTTGATAAAATCAAGTGCCGTCTTTTTTATTATTTTTCTAATAATATTTATATACCAACACTCAAACCTGCACAAAGATTTATTGATTGACCAGTAATTCCTTTTGCTTGTTCTGAAATCAAATATTTAACCAAATTAGCAACCTCAACAGGTTCAACAAAACGTTTTTGAGGAATACATTCTACAATTTCATCTTCAGCAAATTCAGAATCTTCAATAGAAGTTTTACCAAGTTCAGTATCAACCCACCCTGGATTTATTGTGTTAACAGTAATATTATCTTGAGCCAATTCCAAAGCCGTTGCTTTTGTAAGACCTATCAAAGAAGCTTTTGTTGCTGAATAAGCACTTGCACAAGCTTCTCCCATAACTCCACTAATAGAGCCAATGTTTACAATTCTCCCCCATTTTTTTGATTTCATATAAGGAACAACCTTTGACATCAAAATCATTGGTGCAATTGCATTTGTTTTAAAAATTGATAAAATCTGCTCAGATTTAACATCTTCAATTTTGCTATAAATATATTCACCGGCATTGTTTATTAAAATATCAATATTATTTTTTTCAATAAAATCCGATAATTTTAACAACTCGTTTTCGTTTGACAAATCGCATACACAATAATCAGTCGGATTAAGCTCTTTTAAAAGTTTTTCATCACGAGCAACAGCAAAAACATTATAATCAAAACTCAATTCTTGAGCAATTGCTTTACCGATACCTCTTGATGCCCCCGTAACTAATACATTTTTCATAATTATATTTCCTTTTTTACAAACGACATGACAATTTCTGTCAAAAATCTATTTACAACATAATCTTGCAAATCAGTTGACAAATTTTTCATTAACTCAAAAGCGGTAGATAAATCACCATTTTGGTCATACCAACGATTATAGGAATAATTATTTTTTGAAATTTTAGATAATTCTTCATCTAAATCAATATGGCACTCATTAACCAAAATTTGTAAAAGATGTTGAGCAACAACAACTCTATCTTCATAATCAATTGACTGAATAAAGTTTACGACCTCATTCAAATCAGGATTTTTTTCGTACCAACGTTTTTGCATAAATTACTTGATTAGTCCAAAGCCTAACAAGAAAGTGCAAAGTAAAAAGATACCTGCTGTAATATAGGTTATTTTGTTTAAGCCTTTTTCAGCACTTTTTTGTGAAGAAAACATTTGAGATGCTCCGCCAATTGCAGCAATACCGTCACCTTTAGGGGAATGACAAAGTACTAAAACAATTAATAAAATTGAAGTTGCAACTTGCAAAAACCAAACTAAACCTAATAACATTATAAATCCTCACTATTTGCAATAAAGAAAGATTTCATTGTACCTGTATGCAATTGTTTATATTGTTACAATCTTGCAGGTCTTTTTGAAGAAGCTTTTGTAAATTCATCTAATTCAATA
>CAZKJV010000063.1:0-8758 GCA_964553175.1 uncultured Muribaculaceae bacterium
AAACAGAAAGATAGAATGGTCCTGCTTAGCGAGAAAGAAGCCTCTTTTGAAAGATATCCTTTTTTGTACGCTATTAAAAAATATAATGAAAAACTTAGCATCTCTAAAGCAACTGTCAAAGTCAGAAAATCATTTGAAGACACAATCAACAAAGAGGACAAAACAGCAGAAAGAGTTAACGCATAAAACTGAAAAGTTTTATGATTTCTGCGAGTTACATTTTTCTTTGATAAAAGAATAATAATGAATGAAGTTATTAATATTAACCCTTTTAAAAATACAGTGAAAGTATCAGACATAAAGGAATCACTAAAAGAATAATAAATCGGTTCCAGTTGTAAAAATTTTAATGAAACTAAAGCAACAGCAATACCTGATAAAGCAATCCATTTTGAAGCTTTATGATATTTTACATTATAAAACATTGAAAATATTGATAAAATAAATATTGTTATCAATAAAAAGAATTCAGCAAGCATTGAGTTTGATATATCTAAAACAAAATTCATATTTTATCCTCCAAATGCACCAACTATCGCAATTACATACGGTTGAAGCGTGTCTAAAATAGTCATTGGCATTAAACCAAATAGTATTACAACAACCGAAAAAGTAAATAGTACGAAAAATTCGTGAAAAGTTATATCTTGTAAACGTTCAAAACGCTCTAAAATATTACCGTAAAATACATTATGCATTAGTTTTAAAGAATAACAAGCAGATAAAACTAATACAAAAATTGATGACAATGCAATAACTTGAATAAAATAATTATTCAAAATTGAAGAAGTTAAAGCACCAAAAAATACTAAAAATTCCCCGTTAAATGCCATTAACCCCGGAATACCTATCCCAGCTAAAATTAATAGCAATGCAAAACCTGCAAGACGTGGCATAACAGTCGCAAGTCCGCCAAGCTGAAGGATTTCACGTGTAGAAGTTCTATTATAAATAACTCCTACAACATAAAACAAACCTGCAGAAATAATTCCGTGAGCAATCATTAAAAATATTGCACCGGAAACACCCAGAATATTTACTGAGCAAAAACCTAGCAAGACAATACCCATTGATGAAATACTTGAATAAGCTACAATACGTTTAATATCTGACTGATAATAAGCTACAATTGCCGCAAAAATAATATTTATAAATGCCAAAACTATTAAATATGGAATTATATACAAAAATGCATCAGGTAATAATTGAATATTAAATCTTATAATCCCATAAGCACCCATTTTTAAAAGAATACCCGCCAACAACATACTAACAGGTGCAGGAGCATCAACATGAGCGTTTGGAAGCCAAGTATGGAACGGAATAATTGGTAATTTTACAGCAAAACCGGATAGAATTAACAATGAAGTAATAATTTGCAAATACATCGGTGCTGATTCAAAATCAAAGTTTAACTTATTCAAATTTGCAGTCAATTCGCCAGTTGAGATGAAATTAAAATTATAAAGCATTAAAAAACCGCAAAGCATAAATAAGCTACCTAAAAAGGTATATAACAAAAATTTCATAGCAGATTTTTTTGCATTACCATCGCCCCATAATCCAATAAGAAAATACATAGGAATAAGTTCAATTTCCCAAAATAAGAAAAATTCAAACATATCTTGAGCAGAAAATACTCCTAAAACCGCACTTTCTACGATAAAAATTAACGCATAATATAAACAATGTTTTGAGCGAATAATTCCTTTACTTGCAATACAAGACATTAAAACCAAAAATGATGTTAAAATCACAAGATAAATGGATATTCCATCCAATCCTAAGGATAGAGAAATTCCCAAAGAATTTAACCAATCTTGACCAAAAACAGTAATATTAGTATCAAAATTTGATTTTAAATTATTATCAAAAAACACTAAAAACAAAAGCGAGTATAAAAAATGACACCCTGCAAAAGTTTTAGCAATTCGTCTTACTAACACTCCGTGTCCGGAAAACATCGGTAACAAAAAGATTACCGTCATTATCAATGGAGAAAATATTAATAATTTTAAAGATAATAATTCCATTATTGCACCTCAGAAAAATACATAATTAAACTATAAACAAGCATTATCCCACCAAAACTCATCATCAAAATCATCATTGAATAAGCTAAATAAGATTGAACATTGCCCGTTTGCATTTTTGACAAAAACCAAGATAAAAGTCTCACATTCAAAGAAAAAATGTACGTAATTCCGTCAAAAATATACTTATCAAATAAATATGCTAATCTAGAAAATCTATTAAAAGTTTTTACTAAATTTGCATATATATCTTCAATATAAAAAGCATTATAAGAAAGCTCATACAACAATGGCAAACGACGTAAAAGCGTTTTTTGGGTATAAATAACATACGCCAAGAATATTGCAGGCACAGCCACAGCATAAGAAATGACAGCAAATAACCAATGCCCTGATTTTGGTAATACAAACCATAATAAAACAACCATTATACATAATAAACAAGGACTTAAATTCATAATAAAATCAGGAGTTTTAACTTTATTTTCAAATTTTTGTTCACCCTCGAACAGATTAAAATACAACCTGAAAATATAATAAACTGTCATAAACGTTACAATTAAAAATAAAACAGCATATACATAGTGTTTTTCAGAAAGTAAACCACTCAAAATAAGTTCTTTTGAAGAGAAACCTGCAAAGAGCAATCCACTTAAAGAAAATGAACCAATTAAAAAAGTAATTCCTGCAACTGGAAGTTTTTTCCTTAATCCTCCTGCAAAACGTATATCTTGATTAGAATTTAAAGCAGAGATTGCAATTCCAGCTGACAAGAATAACATAGCTTTAATCAATGCGTGAGCAGTTAAATGGAATAAAGCTAATGTTGTAGAATGCATTCCAACGGCTAAAAACATTAATCCTAATTGAGCATTTGTTGAATATGCCAAAATTTTCTTTATGTCAGTCTGAGTTAAAGCCGCAAACGAACAAATAATTGCAGTTAAAATACCTATAATTGAGATTATTTCCATTATAACATCATTTAATGAAAATAAAGGTTCTAATCTTATTAATAAAAATACACCAGCAGCAACCATTGTAGCAGAATGGATTAATGCACTAACAGGAGTTGGACCTTTCATCGCATCAATTAACCAAGTATGTAATGGAAATTGAGCTGATTTTGCAACGGCACCACCTAAAAGCAATAAACAAGCTAATATAAAAGTACCGTCTGAAGTACAACCATACAATTGAGCGGAAATATTTGCAATATCAGAGAAAGGAATTGCAACTGAACCGTAATAGTTAAAGTTTGATAAAATTATATATGAAGTTAAAATTATACCGGAAAGTAGTGAAAAATCACCTATTCTATTGATAATAAAAGCTTTTTTAGATGCAATAGCAACATCATTCTTTTTGTACCAAAATCCAATAAGTAAATAACTTGCAACTCCTACGAGTTCCCAAAATACGTAAGTTTGAAACATATTTGGGCTTAAAAATAAGCCCAAAATCGCAAAGTTAAAGAAATTCATATACGCAAAATATCTCATAAAGCTTTTGTCATATTGCATATAAGAATATGAATAAATTTGTATAATCAACGATACTATTGCAGATAATAACAATAACCAAGCCGAAATACCATCTAAATAAACACCAACATCAAAACTGTAATTTGCAAGCTTTAAAAAAGGAACAACATTTTCATAAACAAAGCCTTTTTCAATAACAGTTTTTACAAATGCACCAATTGAAAAAACTAACGCATAAAGTGTTGAAAATATAGTCAAACCAGCCATTAAACGACGAGATTGCATAACATTAAACAACTTGCCTAATATTATGATTAAAGCAACCCAGACCGGAACTAAAATAACAGTATATAAGTTTTCTACAAAGAAGTCCATTAATTCTTTAACTCCTTATAATTATCAATATTAATACTCTTTTTATCTCTATACATAAGATAGAAAATAACCAATGCAATTGCAATTTCAACCGCACCGATACCTATATAAAATATAGAAAATACAAAGCCATGAAGTTTTGAAGCATCAAAATAAGACGCAAAGGCTATAAAATTAGTATTTACCGCAGTTAGCATAAATTCTAGACAAAGTAAAATTTTTATCACATTTTTAGAAATAATCACGCCAACAGCACCAATCAAAAACAAAATTAGTGCAAAAATTAAATAATGATAAAGTCCAATGTTAAAAATTTGATTAGCCACGTTTTTTCTCCTTTATCACATTCAAAACAGAAATACCAACAATAGTAATCAAAATCATCACACCAAAAAGAACAAACGGTGCTTGATAATTTTGATATAATCCATTTGCAATTAATACTATTTGATCAACACTTCCAAACTCTTGTTTTACAGGTATAAACAATTGAATTGTCTTAGAATTTAAATGCAAAGCAAATTCAACCGAATACCATAAAAACATAAATAAAAATGCTGCGGAACAAAAACCTATAAAAAATCTAGGTCCAAAAGTTAAATACGTTCTTCTATCTTCTCTATTTGACGTAAACATAATTGAGAAAAGAAAAATTATAGGAACAGCAACGCCATACACTGCTATTTGCACGACAGCATTATAATCTGCACCCAATGAAAAGAAAATTCCACCTGCACAGAAAAATACAACAACAGCAGCTAAAAGAGAATATATAATTCGATTTGCAATAACAGAAAGTAATGCAAATATTAAAATTAGCATTGCAAACCCATAAAATGTTATACTTTTTATAATTTCTATTTCGTTCATAGATTTTTATCCTCATTAAAATCCAATTTTTTATCAGAATTATTTGAATTTATTTCATAGATTAAATCGGCTTTTGTATCAGTTGCCATTTCATAAGTTTTTGACAACTTAATAGCTGAATTTTTGCAATAATATTCACAATTTCCACAGAAAATACATTTTGAATAATCAACAGTAAATTTAATATTATCGTCAACTTTCTCAATTTTTATCGCATCAGCAGGGCAAACTTTTTCACAAAGTTTGCAAGCAACACATTTTGAAGAACTCCATTCGTGTTTTCCTCTAAAACGATTTGATAATTCTGCTTTCTTTTCCGGATATTCAAGCGTAACACGTCTTTTAAACGAATGTTTAAAAACCGTAAATAATCCAGTAAAAATTGCCCATATTCTAACTAAAATTTTCCTTATCATCATAAATTACCGCCTTCCAAGAAAAATTTCACAGCAATAATAATTATAAAATTAATTATTGAAAGCGGAAATAAGAAATACCACGAAAATTTCATTAATGATTTTGGACTTAATCTAGGGAAAGTCGCTCTAATTAACATTACAAACATTATCAAAACAAAAGTCTTTGCAAAAAGCCATATAGCCTGTTCAAAATAGATTAAAACTGGTAAAAATTGACTATCCGCAAACATCATTTCTGAAATATATTTTGAAGTTAACGGTAAAAATCCGCCTAAAAAGATAGTTGCCATAAATGCACACATAACAAACAGCATTGCATATTCACCTAAGAAAAACAAAGCAAAACGCATACCTGAATATTCAGTATTATAACCCGCAACTAATTCACTTTCAGCCTCTGGCAAATCAAATGGACAACGATTTAATTCTGCAACTGTACAAATAAACATTATCACAAAACCAATGATACAAGGAAAAATAAACCAACCTATCAAAGGTATAGTGTTTAATTGTGCAAAAACAATATCCTTCAAATTCATTGAAGATGCTAATGCAACTATAGAAAGTACCACAAACATTATCGGTAATTCGTAAGAAATAATTTGTGCCGCAGAACGAACTCCACCGATTAAAGAAAATTTGTTATTACTAGCATATCCTGCAAGAATAATCCCAATAACAGGTAATATAGCAATTGCAGGATACAAAACAGCACTTATAGAAAATCCCATAAATACAAATTCAGAAGAATAAGGAATTAATCCCCATAAAATAATTACAGGGACAAAAACCAATAATGGAGCTAAATTAAACAAAAATTTATCACTACCTTTTATGTCAACATTTTGTTTGCATAAAAGTTTTAAAGCATCTGCAACTGTTTGTAATAATCCCCAAATTCCAACTCTGTTAGGACCTTTTCGTTGAGTAAATAAAGCTAAAACTTTACGTTCAAGCAATACTAAAACAAGAACTACCAAAATTATTGCAGACACAATAATCATAAAAGGAAGTATAGGAAAAGTTATTGCCCCGAAAGTTTCTGGCAAATTATGTTTAGCTAAAAATTGAATATACCAAAAATATAAATAATTCATTATTTATCCACCTCCGGTAATATCACATCTAAAGAACCAAATATTGCCATCAAATCACTATAATTATTACCTTTCATCAATTGAGGCAACAATTGAACGGCATAATATGACCCTGTACGCCATTTAACTCTATAAGGTTTTTGAGTCCCGTCTGATTTTACATAACAATTTAGCAAACCTCTTGAAGATTCAATGTACGAAGTATATTCACCTTCAGGAATTTTTGCAAAAATTGGATTAAAATCTATATTAACATCTCCAGAATTTTCTTTTAAATAAAGTACAGCTTGTTTAATTATATCTAGAGAGGTGCGTAATTCTTGAATTCTAACTAAATATCTACCATAAGCATCACATCTATTATTGACTGCTGGCACAAAATCCAATTTTCCATAAGCGGAATATGGCTTATTAACTCTATAATCTAAATCCACACCACTAGCTCTCAAATTTGGACCTGTAATTGAGTATTGTAAAGCAGTTTGTTTTGATAAAACACCTTTGTTTTCCGTTCTATCAGTAAAAATAGGATTATTAGTTATAATTTTTTCGTAATCAGAAACAGCATTAGGCATTTTATTTACAAAAGATAAAACTTTATTTAACCATTCTTGAGTAACGTCGAATCTTACACCACCAAAAATAAAGTAGTTATACATCATTCTTTGACCCGTTAATTCTTCAAATAAAGCAAGTATGTTTTCTCTATCTCTAAAACAATAAAATAGAGGAGAAGACGCACCTAAATCAAGCATGTAGGTTCCTAACCAAAGTAAATGTGAGGCAATTCTGTTTAATTCCATACACAAAACTCTGATATAATCTGCTCTTTCAGGAACTGTAATATTTGCTAAATGTTCAACAGCATCACAAAAAGCATACGAAGTAAAAAATCCACCGAGATAATCAATTCTATCAACCAATGGTAAATATTGAAGATAAGTCCTAGACTCAGCCATTTTTTCTAAACCACGGTGCAAAAAGCCAATCTCAGGCGTAAGAGAAATTATTTCTTCGCCATCAAGTTCAGTTATTAATCTTAAAACCCCATGAGTCGATGGATGTTGAGGTCCGATGTTAATTTTCATTATATCAGTCATTCCAAGCCAACCTCTCATCATTCATTTCATAAGATTTTAAAAGCGGATTACCTACCCAAGTATCAGGCAAATAAAGACGTTTTAAGTTTTCATTACCTGCAAAATCAACACCAAACAAATCAAAAATTTCACATTCATCAAAATATGCTGATTTATAAACATTTATAACGGTTGGTGCAGACGCATAAGCCTCAAAAACAACTTCAAAAGTAGTATTGTTACCTGTTGAATAGAGTTGATAAATCAATTCTATATGTTTTTTCATATCAATTGCAATAATTGAAGTTAACATGTCAAAATCGAATTCAGGCGTATTTTTCAAAAATTCTAAAACTTCAACTAAATTATCGGAAACTTTTAACCTTTTTCCGTCAAAACTAACATTTTGAAAATTTTCTAAAATCATATCAACATTAATCATCAGGATTTACCCCCCAATAAGTAATTTGAAAATCATCATCTTTAACCAAAATGCCATCTTTTTCTTTTAAATAAGAATTATGTTTTGAAACAAACTTTTCCCTATCTAAAATAGATTCCTTTTTAATATTTTTTTGAAGCTTCATTATTGCATCAAGTAACGCTTCGGGTTTTGGCGGACACATAGGAAGATAAATATCAACAGGGATAATTTTATCAATTCCTTTCACAACTGAATATGAGTCTTGAGCAAACATTCCACCGCCACATGCACATGCTCCCATTGCAATAACGTATTTAGGTTCAGGCATTTGTTCATACAATTTTAACAGTGCCGGAGCCATTTTATGAGTTATAGTACCTGCACAAATTAATAAATCGGCTTGTCTTGGAGTTGCTCTAAATACTTCTGAACCAAATCTTGCAATATCAAAATTACTTGCAGAAGTTTGCATCATCTCAATGCCACAACAGGAAGTAGCAAAAGTTAACGGCCATAATGAATTTGCACGTCCCCAATTTAGAATAAAATCAACACTTGAAACAATAACATTCATTATTGCCACCTCAAAATATTTTTCTTTATTGAATAAATAAGAGCAAATAACAAAATTAAAACAAATATAATGCCCTCAATCAATACATACGCATTCATTTCACCAATTGATAATGCGAATGGAAACAAAAATACTGATTCAACATCAAAAATTAAAAATAGAACAGCAAAATTTAAAAATTTTACATCAAATCTTATCTTAGCATTTCCAAAAAGTTTCATACCGCATTCATATGGTGAATTATCAACATCTTCTGACTTATAACCACACACAAATCCAGCAATAACAGAGGCTACGGCGAACGCAACTGATAATATTAAAAAAGTTAATAAGAAAAATAAATCGTTCAAAATATTACCCCCTGTTACATATTATGATAACTTAAATTTTATTGATATAATAG
>CAZKJV010000064.1:0-8579 GCA_964553175.1 uncultured Muribaculaceae bacterium
ACTTAAGCTCAATGAAAAATGGTAAATATGAAATCTTAAATGATGATGTGTTTATCAATATTCAGGATTATACTTCAAAACCCGAATCAGACGGCAAATGGGAAGCTCACAGAAAATATATTGATATACAAGTTGTTATAAAAGGTTCTGAAAAAATCGGAGTAGGCGAAATTCAAGATTTTTCTACAACTGAACCTTATGACGAAGAAAAAGATGTTGAATTTTTAACAACTTCTGCCCCTCAACAATTTATTACTATGAAAGAAAATGACTATATAATTCTTTATCCGCAAGATGTTCATATGCCTCAAATCTGTACGGATAATCCGTCTTATGTAAAAAAAGCTGTTGTAAAAGTGTCTGTTTAGATATTAAAAAACATCAGATAAACATAATCGGTACACAAGAATTTTAAAAAGTCTATCTGATGCTTTTTAACGCTTTCGCGAAAAAACTTATTTTTTTTATTATATATATAAACCATTTAGGATTGTTTTAGAAAAAGTGCCGAAAATCGGCAAAACGTAACATTAGAATAAAGGTAGGGTATGTAAGTAAAAAGATATATATTATATACTTACCCCATTGAAATAAAATGATAACATGCCTTTAAAAATTCTTTACAAGCGTTAACTTTTTTTGTGTAATGCAGTAGTAATCGTTATTCTACGACTTTACCATCAAATAAATCTTTTACCATTTTTGCTTGATCGGACAAAAGTTCAGTATTTTTTATAGGTTTTGTTTCTGTAACTTCTACGACTTCAACCATATCAGGATTGTCTGTCTGTTTGTAAACTTCTGTTTTAACCTCAATGACTTGTTCTTTAGGCTCTTCTTTCTTTTGTTCTTGAGGGGTTTCTGTTTGTTGTTTTTGTTCTGTTGATTGAGGTTTTACTTCTTCTTTTGATTTTGATAATTCAACTTTTACTTGTTGCACTGCATTGTCTGATGCTTGTGGCAAGCGAATAATTACGTTTGAATTTTTTTGATTAAATAGTAAATCAACCGCATCAATTAAAGTTTGTTTTTTAGAAGATTCATTCAATTGTTTAATAAAACTTTCAGATTTCATTGTTATAACAACGCTTTCAGACGTTATTTCAACAGGTCTTGCAAGTTGTAATAACAATTGTTTTGTTGGAACGCTTGAAATATTTTCAAGAAGTTTTTTCCACAAATCTGCTAAATCGTTTGTTTTTACTTCGGTTGAGCTCATCGGAACAGGAGAAAAGTCTTCGTGTTCCGTCGTAACTGTTTTTTCAATTACAGGTTGAGAAGTTTCTTCTGTCGTTTTAATTTCTTGAGGTTCATCAGTTTTTGTTCCTTCGCTTATTTGAGGTTTTATAGCGTGAACAACTTCTTCCGATTCTTTAGAAATTGGTGGTAATTCTTTTGGTGTAACAATGCCTGCCGGTTTCATTGATGGTTTGTGAACCGGTAATGGCGGTGTTTTATAGTTTTGCATTGAAACGTGAGCACTATCCGGATTTTCAAGTTTTAATAAACGATTTTGCAAATCCATAAGTTTTGTATTTTCTGTTAAATTTGACAAATCAATCATTGCAACTTCAAGCCAAGTATGTTGGTTTGTCGTTGTTCTTAAGGTGTTTATGTAAGATGCAATTTTTTCTATTAGAAATACGATTTGATGAGTTTCTAATTCTTCGGCTTGTTTTTTTAAGATTTCTGATTGAGCCTCTGTTGTTTGAGTCAAATCTAAAATTGCATCACTTTTGCATTTTTTTGAAATTAATAAATTTTTGAAATAATCCAACAAGTTCAAAAGAATTTGAGATGGTTCGTTTCCGGAGTTATAAATTTCTTCTAAAATTTCTATTGCATCATTTGAGTTTGAGGCTACAATACTGTTAACTAAACGGTTTAAGACATCAAAAGATAGACGACCTAACAATGAATTAATATCTTCGGTTGTGATTGCTTTTTCTGTATCTAAAACGCTTAATTGGTCTAGAAGTGCCAAGCTGTCACGCATTCCGCCTGCGGAGTTTTTTGCAATTGTCATTATTGCGTCATCTTCAATGTTGATGTTTTCCAATTTTGCAATGTATTTCAAATGTTTTGCGATGTCATCTGTTGTAATTCGTTTGAAATCAAATCTTTGGCAACGACTTTTAATCGTGTCTAAAACTTTGTGAACTTCAGTTGTTGCAAGTATAAAAACAACGTTTTCTGGCGGTTCTTCCAAGGTTTTCAACAAAGCGTTAAAAGCTGTGTCTGTCAACATGTGAACTTCGTCGATTATATAAATCTTGTATTTTCCATTAACAGGTGCGTATTGGATTTTTTCTAAAATATTTTGAGCATCATTAACCGAACGATTACTTGCTGCGTCGATTTCCACCACGTCAATCGGCGTTGAATTGATAATATCAAGACAGCTTGCACATTTTCCGCAAGGTTTTACGGTTGGTCCGTCCGCACAGTTCAAAGATTTTGCAAGAATTCTTGCAGTAGAGGTTTTACCTGTTCCTCTTGGACCTGTAAACAAGTAAGCGTGCGAAATTTTGTTTAAATTAATCGCATTTGCAAGAGCCTTTTTTACGTGTTCTTGTCCGACAACTTCCTCTAAAATTTGAGGTCTATATTTTCTGTATAATGGAACATATTTTTCATTCATGTTATTATTATAACCTAATAAAGAAGGATTGAAAAGTATATGAATTTAATTAAACCAAAAAAATTAAATTTGAATGACAAAATCGGAATAATCGCACCTGCAGGTGCTGTCGATAGTGATGTTCAAGCCTTAAAAGCAAAAGCGTTTTTTGAAAATCTTGGATATAAAATAGTTTTTGGTAAAAATATTTTTAATAAAAAAAACTATTTGGCAGGAACTGATGAAGAAAAACTTGAAGATTTGCATAACTTCTTTTCAGACCCTGAAATCAAAGCTATATTCTGTCTTAGAGGTGGTTATGGCTCAATTAGATTGATAAATGAAATAAATTATGAATTGATAAAAAATAATCCTAAGATTTTTGCAGGTTATTCAGATATAACGGCACTTTGCACTATGTTTTTGAAACGTACAGGACTAATAACTTATCACGCACCGATGTTTCAGAGTGATTTTGGAGTTGATGAGGTTTCAAAATTTACGCTAAATCACTTTTTAGAAGCTATTACAAAAGATAAAACACAAATTTTAACTACTGAAAAAATTTATAAGCAAGGAAATGCAAAAGGAATAACTTTTGGGGGTAATTTGTCTACGATTGTTTCGCTTTGCGGGCTTGATTTTATTCCTGATGATGAGTTTATATTCTTCACGGAAGATATAAATGAGCCTACGTATAAAATTGATAAAATGTTTAGACAACTTTTAAACATAGATAAATTTTGTCAAAATCTAAAAGGTTTGATTTTAGGTGATTTTACTGGAATTGATAATAAAAATTATCTTGTAGATTTGTTTAAAGAGCTTTCTTTAGAGTTAAATATTCCGATTTTGGGTGGATTTAAAATAACTCACGAGAAAGATAAAATTACTGTGCCAATAGGTGAAATAGCAACAATAAAAGATGGTATTTTTGAAATAAATTAATTTGCTATTAAAGAAAAATTTGGTTAAAAAATGGGAATTGCATATTGCAATTCCCATAAGTACTAGTATGTTTTTTATAGTTTGTATCTTTTGTTATACTAATCACAAGAAGTGTTTGTTGTAAAGTCAAGGACTTTTGTTGTGTCAGACAAACATTTACCATCTGAATTTGTATTTTTATAATCTAAGTTTCCGTTGTTGATTACCCAAGCAGTACAGCCTTGAACATCAGATGTTGTGCTTGAACCAATTTTTGTACAGTTATCAATATATTTCATAATTGCATCACCGTCAAAACCAACAGGATAGAAACCGTGTTTTGTTAAATAGAATTCGAATAAATCAGTACCGTGTTTGTGTTTACCTTTTGTACTATCAATATCAACAAGAGCAACACCGCAAACTTGTTTTAAATCTGAAGGTGCCATTGTGTTATTATTAGTTACGTCTTTTTGACAAGAAACATTATCTACATAGAATGCAACTGACATACCGCTTGCTAAGATAGCTTTGTAGATTGATTTATTTGAGTGTACATTGTTTGATGCAGTACCAGATGAATCGAAGATATTTGTGCCTGTTGCAAAACAGTTACCGGTATCTTGAGTTTTACAGTTTTTAGTTAATTTCATTGAAGAAACTATTCTGTTACCGAATGAGTTTGATGATAAAGTTTCTGACCATTCTGTCATTTCACCATATTGAGCAATCATTCTACCAAAAGCATCTTCAAGATTTGAATGAGCTTTTCTTACTTTTGCTATAACATCTTTATTATTAGTACTGTTTGTTAATGATGGAATTGTCAATGTCGCAACAATACCGATAACACCCATTACGATAAGAGTTTCAGCAAGTGTAAATGCTATTGTCTTTTTAAGTTTCATTTTTACCTCTTTCTTTTCCGACATTGTATCATTTGAAGTTAATACTGTCAACAAATTTTTTATAAAATTTTATTTTATTTTTCAAGTTTTTCGTCACCGTAAACCATTAATGCAGAACAGCCAAATTCGTCTTTTAAAACTTGTTGTTTACATTCATTTGCTAGCTTAGGGTACCTTGTGTCAACATCTAGACCTGTTGGAAATAGACCTTCTCTTGAAATATAGAATAAGAACAAATCACGTCCGTAAAAATTTTTATTACGTGAAGTAGTTGATGAATCTATATCCAATAAGAAAGTTCCGCAAATTTGTTTTAAATCCAACGATGCTGAAGCATTTGAGCCGGTAACATTAATTGTGCAAGACGGATCTTCAATTTGGAATGCGTAAGCAAAACCGTCGTTAGACATCATTGTTGCTACGTTTGAAGATGAGCAGACCTCAAGTGAGCCACCGTCGGCTTTATAAATTTTTGGACAATCCGGAAAACATTCGTTTCCTCTTTGTAAATTTGCAGTACCGCAACTTTTTTTCAAATTTAAACGTTTACCGATTTTATCTGCTATTGAATTAGAATCAAATGTATTCCAAACATTTACTGCCCCATAATCAACTCTTGCTTGGTCGTAACTGTTTGCTACAACTGAATAAGCTTTTTTAACTCGTAAAATTCTATCTCTGCCTGATGTTTCTTGTGATAAAACGATAATTGTTAATGTTGCAATAACACCAAGAACTAGTAGAGTGAATAATACTTCTGATGTTGTAAAAGCGATTTTAAACTTTTTCATAAAATTTTCCTTTTTTGTTTTTATTTTAGCATTGAGGACGAGTATCGTCAATAAAAAAGAGGAAGATTTAATATTTCCTCTTTTTATTATTTATTCAATTTTTAATTAAATGCCAAGCATTTTTTTGTACCATGAGAAAGATTCAATCTCGATACCGTTAAATGTTGTTTTCATGCATTGATTTTTTAAGTAAAGCTCAAATTCATCTTTAGTTGTCATTTTTTCTTGTTTTTTCTTAGTTTCTGACGATGTCATTTTAACTCCTTATTTTTTAAACTACCATTTAAATAAAGAGCCTAAAAAAATTTTTTGCTAAATTTTTTCAAAATGTTAACACTTGTTAACACATAGTAATCCACAAAAAGCGTTTTACCCATTCTGCCAAAAGAAGTGAAAGAACGCTAAAGAAATAATCGTATAGAATTTTTGTACCACTTTGAGCGATAATCCAACCGACAAGCAGAGTGTTTGAGGTTTGGCTAATTGCTCCGATAAACAGTGTGTACAAAATTCCGATTAGATGTATTGTTATGACTGCAACTAAAGCCGCTTGAAGAATATTTTTTAAAGAAAATCCGTTTTTCAAAATAGATGCAGAGAAAAATACAGCAGGGATATAAGCTAAAATATACCCAAAATTATATTCAAAAACATAAGATGGTCCGCCACCTAAAGCGAACACTGGATATACAAATAACCCAATTCCGATGTAGCATAATACAGAAATTACACCAAATATTTTACCTAAAAGTCCTGCAATAAAAAGGATTACAGGGATTTGTGGAATGTATCTGTAATATTTAAAAAAGTGTTGTTTTACATCTACTCCGCCGTCTGATAAATAATTCATAAAATCGGCAGGAATTATAAAATGAGTAAACGAAAATTGAGTAAAAGTCGCAATGATTAACAAAAATGTGCACAAACATGTCAAAATAACAGTGCCCAATGTCATTTTTGCTGGTTCACCATTGTATTTGAAAACATTTTCTTTTTTTACGATTTCAGGTTTATCTATTTTCATAAAATTGTAATCTTTTCGTTTAATTCCAAAATATTTTTCTGGTAATTTTCTTTAAATTTATCCCAAAAAATATTTTCTGTCCACATTATATAAGCATCTTCGTTATTGTTTTGGTAATAACCTTTTCTTGTCCCTAAAGATTTGAATGCGTATTTTGTATACAAATTTATTGCGGGCGTATTGCTAACTCTTACTTCAAGAGTTAAGTATTTAACCATTTCTTTGTAACAAGTTTCTATAATTTTTACTAATAAAGCTTCGCCAACGTGTTTGCGACGATATTCAGGTGAAACGGAAACATTTGTGATGTGAGCTTCGTCAATTACAAGCCAACTTCCTGCGTAAGCAATTAAATTATTGTTTTCATCAAAAGCAGAAAAATATCTTGCAAGAGGATTTTTCAACTCGCCGTAAAAAGAATCCTTTGACCAGTGATGTTCGCCATAAGAAGCTTCTTCAATTTTTAAAATTCCGTCAATGTCCTCTTTTGACATCGGTAAAATTTTTACAGAAAACTTGTCCATACTTTTAATTTTACTCAAAAAAGATTTTATGTAAAACCGTTTTTAATGATATAATTATTGCATGATAAATCGTTCAAAACTTTTTGATACTTTTAGAAATTTGTATGCAATGCCTGCATATTACTCAAAATATGGCAAAGCTCTTATGCCGTTGAGATATTTTTTTGAATTGACTTATCGATGTAATTTGCAATGCCCTTATTGTTATGTGGGTGAGGATAGGAATAAACAAGAACTTTCTACTCAAGATTGGTTTGATATTATTGAACAAATTCCGTTTTATTCTTTTGTAACGCTTGTTGGGGGAGAACCTCTTATTCGTCAAGATTTTATTCCGATTTTGGAAAAGGCTTGCAAAAAAACATTTGGTAAAGTGAATGTTGTTTCTAACGGAATTTTGCTTAATGATGAAATAATTGATGCGTTTATTCGCACAAAGATGATTTTGTTATCGGTTTCGCTTGACGGTTATGGCGAAAATCACGACAAAAACAGAAATCATCAAGGAATTTTTGACAAAATTATGAACAATTTGGATAATTTGAATTCTCGTCAAAAACGTCCGATGGTTGATATTAAAACAATTGTCCTTGAAAATAATTTAGACGATTTGCCAAAATTATATAAATTATGCTCAGAAAACAATTTTGAATTTTTATCAATATCTTTTTTGAGAAACAATAATCTTAAACAAAATTCCAGATTGTTTGATAGTTTTATACCTGAATTTAATGAAAATTATCCTATACAAAAGTATTTTGATATGGAACATTTTAAAGAGGTCTATAAAGAATTAGAAAGTTTGCGGAAAGATTCAAAAACTTTAATAAGATTTTCTCCAAAATTTGAAAATTCAAAAAATCCATTAGAAGCAATTGAAAAATTCTTTGATTTTCCGCAAGATAAACCTATTCAAGAAATTTATAAACCTTGCAAATTCCCATTTTCAAACACTTTTATAACCCCAGAGGGAAATGTTTACCCGTGTCTTTCGCAAAAAATCGGGAATGTAAAAGAAAATTCTATAAAAGAAATTTTTAACAAGCCAAACTATTGTTGCTTTAGAAAAAATCTTAAAGTTTCAAAAGTTTTTGGTGCTTGTCAGATGTGTTGCGAGCTTGAAGTTAAATAATTACCAAACTTTTGGTATGAATTTATATTTAACTTGTTTGCAATATGCTCTGTAATCAGGGTCTAAAGACAAATGTCTTTCTTCTGTAATTGCTCTCATGTAGTAAATGAATGCCCAAGTCACAGCACCCATTATATAGAAAAGAACTTCAGCATATAATGCTTTTTGGCATAATATTTTGATTGTAGCTAATGAACCGATAATCCACATCACAATTTTTGCAGAATATGCCGGGTGTCTTATGATGTTGTAAGGGAATACTTTTACTGTACCACGGTTAGTCAAGTTGCTAGCTTTTGTGAATAATGCAATTGAAGCTGCTACATATATAAATAATGATGCTAAGCCTAAGAACATTGCAAGCCATATCGTCCAGTGTAGAGGGTCTGATGAAAGACCAGAATAATTGGATTCATTGTGGTCCCAGCGTGCAAGAATTGCTGTAATTGAACTTAAATAAGGATAACAAATTAAGCAGAAGAATAAGCCCAAGAATGTGCTTTCTACCGTTCTTATGCGATTTCTCAAAATTGTTAACTCTGTTAAATAACCAAATGCGAAAACAATTGTGTCTAAAAAGTATGCGAATGATAATATTATTAAAAATATTTGATTTCTTTCAATTAATATATATTTTGGAAGAGTTAAAATAT
>CAZKJV010000065.1:0-8209 GCA_964553175.1 uncultured Muribaculaceae bacterium
CATATAGGCATAATGAATTCTGATAAATATGCAGTCATATCTAAACTTGCTCTTAAAGACATTTCTTTCGATTTTAAAACATCACCGAAATGTTCTAAATATCTTCTTACACTACCCTCAAACCAACGTCTACGTTGTCTATACAAAGGCATTAGATACATAATTGCTTCTTCTCTTACAATTGCTTCAGGACAAAAACGAACGTCCCAACCTTTAATATGCAATCTTGTAGACATATCTAAATCATCAGTAATTGTGTAATTATTCCAACCACCAATATCTTTTAATGCACTAACTTTTATTAATTCACCGTTTCCTCTTAACTCAACTGCACCTTTTACAGCATCTCTACCAACTTGGAAGTGAGTGTCCATAGACATTTCATTATCTTGACAACGAGTTAAAATATTTGCATCTCTATTTGAAACAACTTTTCTTGCTTGAACAGCACCAACGTCTTCCGGTTCTAAATGCGGAACTAATTTTGTTAAAAAGTCTGCATCAACTCTTGCGTCAGCATCAAACACAAGAACTGCTTCACCATGTGCAAATTGCATTGCATCATTCAAAACAGCAGATTTTCCCGGGAAAGCATCTTTCGGACGGATAAATGCTTTTACAATAGCATGTTTATATTCCAAATTCTTCATAACTTCCGCAGTATTGTCTTCACTACGATCGTCAATAATAATAACTTCATAATTCGGGTAATCTAATTGTAAAATATTTTCAACTGTTTCTTCAATAACGCTAGCTTCATTGTGAGCAGGAACCATTATTGTAATAAACGGTTTATAATTTTCATTAAAAATTTGAGGATTTTTTCTCAATTTGCGTTTTTTGTGTTTATCTGCAAGAACCATGTAAATAGAATAAATAAACATGCCCAAAATAAGGCATGACAATCCCCATATAGTATTAAAATGGTATTGATAAACGTACAAAAGCACTGTCAAACCAAACAATATAATAAATAAAACTAATCTATCTTTCATTTTAAAATTTACTAATCCCGTCTTAAATAGAAAAATTCCATTACTTGATAATTATATCAAAAACAGTTCTTATAAGCATGCCTAAAAGCGTTTCATTACTTTTTGTTTAGAAATATTAAGTTTATTGAAGATTTTAAAAACCTTGCAACGCTTGAATTTACGGGATTTAAAGTATTTAAAACGTTAAAAAATCGTAATAATATTGCATTTTGCCAAATCTTGAATATAATGGATTTGTACATAAGTTTACGAAAGGAAATTTAAAATGAACAAAGAAGAATTAGTACAAGAAGTTGCAAAAAAAGCAAAAGTTACACAAAAAGATGCTAATGAAGTTTTAGCTGCATTAGTTGATACAATTCAAAAAACAGTTGCTAAAGGTAAAAAAGTAACATTAGTTGGCTTTGGTACTTTCGAACCTCGCAAACGTGCTGCTAGAAACGGCAGAAACCCTCAAACAGGTAAAGAAATTAAAATCCCTGCTAAAACAGTTCCTGCATTCTCAGCTGGTAAAAAATTCAAAACTATCGTTAACGGCAAATAGTCTTTAGACTCAAATCTTTCGTAACATAGTTATGAACATAAAACGGCACATCGTAAGATGTGCCGTTTTTTATTGTTTTAAATAAATTCTTAAGTCAAAATTACGATAACAGAACCGACTAACATTATAACCGTACCGATAAATTTCTTTTTCATATCGGTTTCGTGGAAAAATTTATATCCAAACCAAAGATTTACAAGAGTTGAAAGTTGAAACAAAGCAAGAGCATACCCGACTTCTATATGTTTAAACACAAAATTCGTCGTCAATTGCATAACGGCAAGCATTGTACAAACTATCACATATTTTTGAATATCCTTTTTTCTTATTATTTTAAGTTTCTTTTTAAACAACAAAATCAACATAAACGCAAAAAACGCACCTGCCCAACACCAAAGCATAAATGAAATCACAGGAGATGATAGCAGAATAACTTTTTTCAAAAATACTGCTTCAATTCCCATCAAAAATAATGCCGTAAATCGCAATACAATATCTTTTCTTTTTAACAACTCAAAAGAAAAACCCTCTTTTTGCGTATCAAAAACGAACCAACTACCCCAAATTATCAAAACAATTCCCAAAATACCTGTAATAGACGGAATTTCGTGTAAAATAATAATCGCAACAAACATTCCGACAATACATTTGTAAGAATTTATAGGCCCTAAAACGGATAATTCACCTATTTGCAAGGCTTTTACAAGACAAGCATTCCCAACCGAACACAAAAAGCCAGCAACAATTGCATAAATCCAAAATTCTACCGGCAAAATTTTCCAATTTACTTGAAAAGCAAATGGTATACATAAAATTCCGAGGATAAAATATGTATAAAAATTGCATAACAAAGATGAATTTTCAGCACAAATCTTTTTTTGAAAAACATTAGCAAGCGGATTTGAAACAACTCTTAAAAATAATGCTATTATTGTTTCTATCATTGAACTACCTTGTTATAAATACCGTTTTATCAAATCCATTTTTGTTTATATATTCTTGATTAATATTTAATTTTTCCGATAAAATCGGGTGAATTGAGATGTAATGAGTACCTTTTTGAATAATTTTTTCTTTATTTTCTTCAAAAAGTTTTTTCATATCTTTTTCAACTTTTGCAAAAGTTTTAGTCCAATATTTCTCATCTAAATTAGCAACTTTTGCGAATTCGTGAATATTATGCAAATAAATTTTGTTTAAATCTAAACTCAATGCCCATTTGAAAAACGAAACTATTTCAAATAAATTAGTTGGCATAGCCAAATATTTTGGTCTTAAATCTACTTTTTTATTTTGATAAAGATATTCAAAATTTTTCATAACTTTATCAAAATCCAATCCCATTTCACTTTTGTATGTAAGAGGTGTAAAGCCCAACATTGAAACGGTCATTTCCTCAAATATTTCTTCTGCCTTTTTAATTCGTTCTTCACCTACACACAAATTTGTAATTGTATGAATTTTCATATTTGGAAATTTTTCGCGTAAATCAAAAAGCATTTGAAAAGCTTCTTCTTGAACTAAAATCTCACCACCAATTGCGGTAATATTCTTAGGCTTATAATATTCTATAAGCATGCTAATTCTATTCAAAAGTTCTTTTTCATTTGTCATCGGCTCTTTATTTTGTGGACAACAAACACAAGATGCTTGGCAAACATTTGATGTTTCATAATGAATATAGTTCAGTTCAGGTTTTTGACCGACTTCTCTTTTTACAGATTTATACATCTGACATTCACAAATCACATCAGATTTTTCTATTTTTTCAATAACATCTTCATCAAAAACATTTGCGATTTTTGTATTTCTCGGTGCATTACAACAAGGGTATATATCACCGTTTTGTTTAATTTTCAACTTACTAAAATGACAAACTCTTATTGTTTTTTGCATTATAAATACCTAGTTAAATCTTGTTCTTGTCAAATCTGCCTTACGCATTCTTATGCTTTCCGGTGTAATTTCTGCAAGTTCGTCATCTGCAATATAATCAAGAGCTTCTTCCAATGATAAAATTTTTGGAGCTTTTAAAGTTACCATAACATCAGCTGTTGAAGTACGCATGTTTGTCAATTTCTTTGTTTTGCACACGTTTACAGCAACGTCTTGAGCTCTGTTTCCCTCACCGACAATCATTCCTTTATAAACTTTTGTTTTAGGCGTAATAAAGAACGTTCCTCTGTCCTCAAATTGAGCCAAAGCGTAAGGAACGGCTTCACCTTGTTCCCAAGCAATCAAAGAACCCATTCTTTGTTTTGGAATATCACCTGCTAAAGTATCATATTTATTGAATGTGTGGTACATAATACCTTCACCACGTGTTAATCTGATAAATTCACCCTTAAACCCGATTAAACCTCTTGCAGGAATATTAAATTCAAGCTTTGAGCGTGTTCCTGTTGATTGCATATCAATCATTTGAGCTTTTCTACCAGCCAAACGTTCAATACAAGTACCTGTACATTCATCTGGAACATCTAAGAACAAGTTTTCATAAGGTTCCATTTGTTCGCCGTTTATAGTTTTATAAATTACTTCAGGTTTTGAAACTTGGAATTCAAATCCCTCACGACGCATTGTTTCAATCAAAATACTTAAATGCAATTCACCACGACCTGAAACAACAAATTTATCTGTATTATCAGTGTCTTCAACTCTCAAACTTACATTTTTTTCTAATTCGTCATATAATCTTTTTCGCAATTGACGAGAAGTAACAAATTTACCCTCAGTACCAGCGTAAGGACTATCATTTACTGAGAAATTCATTTGTAATGTTGGTTCGTCAATATGAATTAAAGGTAATGCTTGAGGATTATCTAATGATGAAATTGTTTCACCGATTTGAACTTCAGGAAAACCTGCAATACCAACAATGTCGCCTGCTGAAGCTTCTTGAATTTCTACACGACCTAAATCACGGAAACCAAATAATTTTGTAACTTTACATCTTTGAATTGAGCCGTCAGCTTTAATCAAAGACAATGTTTCTTGAGATTTCAAGTGTCCGTTTTTAATTCTACCGATTGCAATTCTACCAACATAATCATTGTAATCAAGAGTTGTTACGTGGAATTGAAGATTTGCAGAAGCATCACCTTCTGGGTGTTTAATATTTTCAACAATGCAATCCATTAAAGGAGCAATATTGTCGCTTTCATCTTCCAATTCTTTTTTCGCAATACCTTGCAATGTACTTGCATAAATAACAGGGAAATCAATTAATTCTTCGTTATCAGTTAATTCTGTAAACAAATCAAATACTTTATCAAGTGCCAAATCAGGTTCAGCAGCAGGTTTATCAATTTTGTTAATAACAACAATTATTCTCAAGCCTAATTCCAAAGCCTTAGACAACACAAATCTTGTTTGAGGCATTGGACCTTCAGCAGCATCAACAATTAACAAAGCACCGTCAACCATACCTAATACACGTTCAACTTCACCACCAAAGTCTGCGTGGCCTGGAGTGTCTACAACATTGATATGGTAACCTTTATAATCAACTGAAATATTCTTTGAAAGAATAGTGATACCACGTTCTCTTTCCAAATCATTTGAGTCCAAAACACAAGTTTGAACTTCTTGGTTATCTCTAAAAACACCACTTTGTTTTAACATACAATCAACCATTGAAGTTTTACCGTGGTCTACGTGAGCAATAATCGCAATATTGCGTAAATTTTTAATATCCATATAATTCCGTCTTTTCTATTTCGCTGTGTACATTTATATAAATAACACAAAAATAAATCAGAGAAAAGAAATATTTCTAACTCTGATTTATAAAAAATATTTTTTAAAATTCTATGTTATCCCTCAACAACAGAAATACTCAAAATACCCGAATTTCTTGCGTTATCCATAAGTCTAACAACAGCCCCGTGAGTTGAATCCGGTTGAGATTGGATTAACAAACCGTCCGGTTTTTCTTTTGAACTTTTCTTCAAAACTTCAGGCAAATCTTCTAATGCAACTTCTTGTTCATCAATAAAATATTTATCATCGTTTGTAACAAGAACATTCAATAATTTAGTGTCCTTTTTAAGATTTTCTTCTTTGACAATTTCAGGCACTGTCAAATTAAGCCCTTGATTATCCAACAACGGTGCAATTACCATCATAATAATCAACAACACAAGAAAAATATCCGTTAACGGTGTAATATTTATTTCATTAAAAGTATCTCGTTTGTTACTTGCCATATTAGTCAACCCATTCTTCGTCTTGAGGAATACGAGAAACAGGTTCTCTGTCAGAACTCATTTTTGCTCTTGGAACAACTATTTCTTCGTCCATATTATTATCGTTAAATGATTTACTTTTCAATTCATCTTGTTCTTTTTTACTCAACGGTTCGCCTGCAACGATAAGTTTTTCATATCCTGCATCTTGAGCCGCATCCATAATTTTTAAAACTACGGAATTTTTTGCATTTTGGTCAGCTTTAACAACCACTTCTTTCTTTTCTAAAGATTCAATTATGGCAGACATTTCAGAAGAAAGAGTATCAACGGTGATTTGTTTTCCGTTCAAGTATAACAAACCCTCTTTAGTAACAGAAACAGTACAATTTTTCTGTTCAATAGAAACCCCACTATTAATTTCGGGTATATTAATATCGTTATCCATAGATTGGAAAGTTGGTGCTACAACCATCATGATGATTAGTAACACAAGAAATATATCCGTTAGCGGTGTAATATTTATTTCTGTAAAAAGAGCTTCTTTACCCTTATTCGTTTTCATTGCCATGTTTTAATAATCCTTATAAAGCAATATTTGAAGATGATTGAGTTGATACGTCTTCGTTAGAATCAACAAAGCTTAAGAATAATAATTTAATCAAATTGAAGTCATCTTCGTAGTGTTTAACAACTGATTGGAAATAGTTATAGAAAATAACTGCAACGATTGCAACTCCAAGACCGAAAGCAGTAGCAATCAAAGCAGAACCGATACCCATAGCAACTGCAGCTGATTGGTTACCTTGAGTTGCCAAATCTTGGAATGTATAAAGAATTCTTACAACAGTACCAAACAAACCTAAGAACGGACATACACCGCCGATTGTACCAAGTACTGTCAAATGATTTTCCAATTTTCTTGTTGCTAAAGTTGATGCGATATCGAATGAACGAGAAAATCCAGATTTTTGTTCTGAAAAAATTCTTACAGCTTCTTCTGAAACTTCACCGATTACACCGCCCAACTGAATTGACAAGTTTTGAGCACCTGACAAATTGTTTTTAGCAAGTTCTTTTTGTAATTTTGGAATAAATTGAACAACATCTCTTTTATTTTGACCATAAAAAGAGTATCTGTTAATAGCTACTGTTACAACCAATATTGAGCAAATCAAAATCGGAGTTAACACCGGCCAGTCTAATTGAATTGAATGAATAAGTAATTCCATGTTTTTGTCCTTTTTTTATATTGTACTAACTATTTTTCCTTTTTTATTTCTTGTTTATTGTTTATTGTTTCTTTCTATCTGTAACTTCCGCCAAATACGTTGTAATCAAATGTAAATTGAATATCTACGCTTGAGCCTTTGAAGTTTGCAGGTAGAGGTCTAAATGGAGCTGTTGCATGAACTGCATTTATTGCTGCTCTATCTGCTGCTTGTAGACCAGATGACTTGTAAACAGTGCAAGACAACAATCTTCCGTCCCTTGCAATTTTGAATAACAAGACTACACGTTTACTTTCGTTACCTTTTGGAGGATCCCAGTTCATTTTGATACGACGTTGCAAATCTCTCATGTATGGACCGAAATCAGGAGCTGCAACTGCATCAATTCCAGGTCTACCGTTTGGATTTCCAGGTCCTGGATTTCCGTAATTACCTGTACCGCCTCTGCTTGCAGAAGTTCCACTTGAGCCTGCACTTGAACCTGAACCTGTTGATTTATAAGTAGGTGCAAGTGATGGTGTAGGTGAATAATTTCCGCCCGCATGTCTTGTCGAACTACCAGTACCTCCAACAGGACCTGTTGATAAACTACCTTTGTTTGCACTTGGTGGAACAGGAACATTAAACGACGTTTTTGGAGTTGTTGTAACTCTTGGTGCAGCCGTTGGTTTTGGTGACGGTTTCACACTCGGTGGAGCCGGTTTTGGCGAAACTGCCTTTTTAGCAGGTTGCGGATTTGCTTTTGCCGGAGTTGATTTTGAAACAGCCTTTTTAGGAGCCGGTGTCGGATTTGAAACAGCCTTTTTAACAGGAGATTTCATTGGTGTTGCACTAGCTTTTTTCTTTTGAGTTTTTGCAGGTTGTGGAGATGGCATAGAAACTTTTCTTGTTGGGTCATGCTTTCCGCCTGCACGTGAATTTATATCCGCTCTGTACGGAGTTTTTTTGTTAATCGGAGTCGCTTCTCTATCTACCAAAACAAATTCAATATCATTCATTTTTGCTTTTGGTCGGTCAACAGTAAATAAATTAATACCTAAAAGCATTAAAATAATGGCAACAAACCAAACTAAGAACACCACAGCGGGGTGCAAAATTGTTGACAATAAAAATGCTTTTTTGAATGAAATGTAATTTTTTTCATCACGAATAACCGCAGGAGTTGTATATGCTCCATTGTTGTCATCGTTTTCTTCGATTAAATTATTTATGTTTCCCAGAATTGACATCTATAATCCCATTATTATTTAT
>CAZKJV010000066.1:0-3249 GCA_964553175.1 uncultured Muribaculaceae bacterium
TTTTTAAATAAATTTTAAAAAAGTAGTTGACTTAAAATTATTTTCTTGTTAAATTAGTTATACACCAAATCGAAAGATTTGCACTTGTATCTCAGTAGTTTTGAAAACTCAAAACTCGACTGAAAGGTGAATAGGGTTGGTTTCACCCCTGAGGCAAGTTAAACAGACTTACAAAGTGTGGGCATGTAGCTCAGCAGGTAGAGCACTCCCCTTTTAAGGGATAGGTCGCGCGTTCGAATCGCGCCATGCCCACCACTTTAAAACAATAAAGGCTCGAGTCAGGAGCCTTTTTTTGTTGTCTTTTTTTAGGAAAATTTGTTATAATAATTAACACAAAATATTAGGGATAAGGAAGTTTTACAGATATGCAGAACGATGTTCAACAAAAGATTTTTTTAATAGTTTTAATGGTGTTGATTGCTTATGGTATTTTTTGGACGATAAACGCAGATTCGCTTTCTGTAAACGCTGATATGGAAAAATATCTTTTAGACGAGGCGGTTTTGGTTAATCCGTCTGATAATCGTAAACAAGAGGAAAAATCAAAAAAATACGAAGAAAATAAGCTTGCTGTTGCCTCTGATGTTAGAGATTTGGGTGTAAATACGCTTTTATATTTATCAGGAAAATCAAAACAAGATATTTATAAAATGAGAAAAAAAGCTGTTGCGGATTCTCTTTTTGCAACTCCTAATTATCAACCGTCAGAAGAGATTTTTGGCGGAATTGAGAGCGGAAAACCTTGGTCATCAGCTGAACCATGTAACGAAACAACAGGCGGTGCGGTTAGAATAACAGGTTTTTCAGAGGAATCAAGATTTATAAATAATCCTAATATGCTTGTTGCGGTTGAATATCCGTTTACTTGGAATAATCAGCCCCAAAGTTGGTGTGAAAATAAGAATAATCAATTGATACCGACGAGTATTAAGTATTCAAAATCTAAAAATGAGATAATTGTAACTTATTATGCTATACCATTTATTGCTCCTGTTGGGAATAAATGGTTCTACACTTTGAATGGAATTAACGCACGGGATTTTGGGTATAAATATGCGTATATAGATAACTCAAAATCAACATATAAACCGCATTTTACGGATTCTAGAAACATTACTAATTCTGTTATAGAGTTCCAAAATTATATTCACGTTGGCGGTTCTTGTGGTCATAGCGGTGGTTGTAATAATGGCTCTCCAAGACAGTCTTTCTTAGAGTTTCAAGACAACTTTACGGACTACAATTATATGAATAGAGAAATGTATATAAAACTATGGAAAAAACGTCCGAATAGTCCTAAAGACCCTGCTGATATTGTGGAAAGAATAGTCTTTACTTGGTCGTAATGATAAAATACCGTCATTGCTGGATTTTCGATATGGTGAAATGAAGTTGAACCCGTAAGACGTCAGCGGACGTTACTCCGACGACACCCCGAATAACCCAAGAAGCGTAAGCGTTGCAATCCAGTCATCGCAATGAAATAAAATAAACGCCCGAGGCATTAAAAATGCCTCGGGCGTTTATTTAGTTAAAACTTAATTCATTCACCCATTAAATCAACGAATCTTTAACCGATTTAGTTGCAGATACATCAATCATTTGTAATTGATGTTTAGAAAGATTAGCACGGTTAGTAGAAGTGTTAGGTGAAGTTGTAACGGCAGGTTTAGTTGAAACAGTCGGTTTCGGTCTTGCGTTAACAACAGGAGCTTTTCTTTGAGCTTGAATCATAGCTTGATCCGGATTTTTAGAATAGTATTTGTAATCAGCAATGATTTTATTTACAAAGTGTTTTGTAGAACTTGGAACTGCTTTTTGTCTTGCGACAGCAACAGGGCCGGCATTATATGCAGCTAGTGCAAGCTCAGTAGAGCCAAACATTTTGTACATCATTTTGTAATACATCAATCCGCCACGAATGTTATCACTAAGATAATAAGGGTTTAACCCCATGTTTCTAGCGGTGGTAGGCATAAGTTGGAACACCCCGACAGCACCATAAGGGCTACGAGAATTGTGTCTAAAACCTGATTCTGTTTTAGCGATACTCAATCCTAATGCGGGGTCAATGCCTAATTCTATAGATTGTTTTACAATAATAGCTTTTACTTCGTTGGTAGAAACGTCAGCTGCTATTGTTCTTTGAGAGAAGATAGTCACTAAAAGAATAGTGAGCAATACTGCTTTCTTTAACATAAGATATTTCCTAATGTTGTAAATTGTTTATCATGGCTTGCTAATAGTGTAATTATTACAATACATGATATATGTAAATATATTTTAATATAAACAAGAAAATATTGCAAGTCTTCCCCCAAAGTGGTATAATGTTAGAATAGAGCGGACTATATTTACATGTGCAAATAATGATTTTTTAGATATAAAAAATTCGATGGTATGTAATAAATGTTTGTTTTACAAATAACCGTCATTGCTGAATTTTCGTCATTGCGTGGAACGTAAGTGACGAAACAATCCGGAAAAACGTAGATTATACAAATAAAAACTGGATTGCCACGAAAATCTTTTATTTCAAGTTCGTTCTCGCAATGACAAACAAAAAACCGAATACGTCATTCTGAACTTGTTTCAGAATCTATTCAAAAAAATAAACCAAGAAAGGTGGTCTTATGAGAAAGAATGCATTTACGTTGACAGAAACATTGTTAATGGTTGCAGTTGTCGGCATTATTGCTGTAATTTCAGCTGTAAGCTTAAAGAATATAACACCTGATAAAGACGTTGTAATGATAAGAAAAGCATATACAGACGTGTCAAAAGCGGTTACGGTTTTGATTAATAACCAAGACTTGTATCCTTATGCACGTGTTGCAATAAAAGATGCTGACTCAAAACTAAACCCAATGTGGCAATCTGTAGCAGCATCTGCTACTTGTGATAGTCTTTATGTGGATGATATTCCTGACTCGGGTGGGGATAAAAACCTAGCTGATAGATCCGAATTTTTGAGTGCTGAAGTTTCTTGTGGCGGAGGCGGAGGCGGAGGCGGAACGTCTTCTACAATCTCAAGCACTTCTTCAACAAGCTCAAGCTCTTCAAGTTCTTCAACTTCATCTAGCTTAGGTCTATCTTCAAATTACTTGGAGAAGGAAGAATGTTTTGCTACTCTAGGATCTGCAAATGAAGGAGCTATTGCTTGTTCTGAGAATTGCTATTTAAGTAGCGGTAAATGTTATTCGTCTGTAGGTTTATTGAGCAGTGGGAATGTATTTTCATCAAATGCTT
>CAZKJV010000066.1:3349-8177 GCA_964553175.1 uncultured Muribaculaceae bacterium
TTTCATCAAATGCATTTTCATCGTCTAATGCATTTTCATCAAATGCATTTTCATCGTCTAATGCATTTTCATCAAATGCATTTTCATCATCTTCCTCTGAGCTGGATATGTATACTGACCCTATAAATCCTAAAGGTGATGATATAGGTAAAGGTACTGGTTCTGTATCCGGTTCAAACTTGCAAGATGGTACATACGCAGACAAACCATTTCAACAAGTCGGCAGTAGCGTTGATTTAGCTGCTCATGGTTCAGTATTTTTAAATACTGCTGTTATGAATGGTTCTAATGAATATACATCTAGTAACAAATTTGCATATAACTTTGCTAAGTTGTTCAAAACGGATGATTTGTCATGTAGCGGTCGTGTTTGTTCATTCACAACACCTGATGGTATGGAATGGACTGTAACTGATAATTTCTCAGTTGCTGTTTCACAAAGTGCTACTATTAAAGTTGATATTAATGGCTCTTCAGTAGGTTCAAATTCATCAACAGTTAGCAAACCTGATATATATACTTTCAAAGTAGACGCAAGTGGTACGGTTACTATTGATGGTAACGATAACGCTGCAACAAAAGCAAAACGTGTCTTAAAAGACAGAAAGGCTAAAAAATAATAACTCGTCATTATGAGGACGAACGCAGTGAGTACGTGGCAATCCAGTTTATAACATGGGTTACACAAAACAACAACTAAATAAACAACAAAATAAAAACCGGATTACTTCGTCGTTGCATTCCTTGTAATGACAAGAAGTGACAAAAACATAACAAACAGAAAACAAATAAAACAGAAAGGCAGACGCTTATGAAAAAACGCATAGCATTCACAATGTCTGAGGCAATGATAGTCCTTGGTATCGTAGCAGTACTTGCGACTTTGTCAGTGATAGCAGTCAATAGTGCAAAACCCGACGAAAATATTATTATGTTCAGACGTGCATATGGTACAACTTTGAAAGTTGTTCAAAACCTTATGAGTGATTCTCAATTGTACCCGAATGCTACTGTCGTTGCGTATAGTGATGATGATTCAAACTTAAACCCATTATGGCAAAAATCACTTGCTTTAACTTGTTCAAATGAATATCTAACGGGTGATATTGATATGGATAAGACTGAAACAGGTAGCCGTGCAATTGATAATGATTGGGCATTAGATGACCTGACTAATTGCGGAGGCGGAGGCGGCGGAGGCGGCTCTTCTACCACCTCAAACGGTCTGCAAACTGGTACTGTAAATCCAACGACAAATTACTGCCTTAAGTATGTTAAAAGTTCACCTAGTGATCCTGATATTTGTGAGGCTGCTACCTCAAACTATGCGGTTTGTAAATCAGATTGTTCTTATACTTGTGCATCTACTGCGAACTCATATTATGATGCTTATGGCAATTTGATTTGTGTTGCACCGTGTTCTTCTGATAAAATTTGGAGTGCTTCAAAAAAAGAGTGTGTTGATGCGATGCAGTCATCATATAGTTTATCAACGAATGGTCTGATGCCAGAACTTACAAGTGGTGGTATTGGTATTTCATCTACTGGTACCTCATCAAGTACCTCATCAAGTACCTCATCAAGTACTTCATCAGGTACCTCATCAGGTACTTCATCTTCAGGAACATCTTCAGGAATATCTTCAGGAATATCTAGTAGTTTCTCAAGTAATGGTCGTGTTCCTATTTCAAGTGATATTTTAATTTCAAGTAATGGTATTGTACCAATTAGTAGTAATGCTTTTACAAGCAGCGGTCCTTTAATTATTGATACAAGTTATGACTCAGGATATGACTTTGACTCTTTAGCTACTACTGTATTTGGTAAAGGATTTAGCGATACTGAAATTACTGATAAAATGAAACAAAGATACCCATATTTGGCATCTGCTACAGCTGATAACAAGTTTGCATATAGCTTTATGTCAAGATTAAATCCAATTGAAAGTACTGTTTCAGGTAGTACTACAAAATTCACTACTGCTGACGGTATTTATTGGGAAGTTATTGACAGATTCAATACTAATTCGCCACATGCAATGGTTACGGTTTATTTGAATGGTAATACTGATGGTGCTTGTTATTACAATTCAAAAACTTGTCAAACTCCTAATAAATTTACATTTAGAATTGCTAAATCAGGTAGAGTTACTCACCAATTGGACACATCTAATGTTCATTCAGCGGGTCAAAATGTGAATGATCCTATGGCTTGTTCTTATGCAAGATATAGCAGTGTAACGAAAAACTCTAAAATACCAACTGAGAAAACTGTAAATTCATGCTTTAAAACTTATTTTGAAACGCAAAAAGCTGAGTTTGATAACTGATGTCTAGTTTTGGTGAAGCTCAAATGCAAACTAGTAACTGACCTTATCAGTTCGCCGCTAGTGGTAATTAGATAAATTAGTAAATAAATGAATAAAATAAATCCCGCAGGTTGGACGAGTCCAACCTGCGGGATTGTTTTAAAGTCATTGCAGTATTTTTGTTATTGCGAGAGGATTTTCGACTCTGCCGAACAAAACGTTCAGTCTCCATGTCATTCCGAACTCGTTTTAGAAGCTAATTAATAATCAATTTTGCGTTTTTTATTTATAGTGTTTCTTCATTTTAAATGTAAAATAACAATGTAAATTAATGTAACAAATATTTTTCTAACCCTAAAGTATTTGTATACTTGTGCCGATGGCTTATTTGTGTGTATAATGGTAAAAAAGGAGTAATGGTTATGAGTAGTATTGATAGATTTAAAGCAGCCGCTGAAGGGGCTAAAACAAATAGAGATTACGTATCAAACAATAATTCAGGCAGTTCTTCAACTAGCTTGAAACAATTGATTGCTAATTCTTATGCAGAATTAGAAGCAACAGCAGATGAAGTAGATAGATCAACCGGTGATTCTTCTTCTAGCTCAAGCGGTACTTCTTGGTTAGAAATTACAACCGCTGCAATTACTGGTATTACCGGTCTTGCAACTGCTTATGCAACAATCAAAGGCTCTATGGGTGGTAATAAAGGTGGTAATGCTGGTGGTGGCACAAGTGCAGGCGGTGGTGACCCTCTTTCTGCATTACAAAATGCGACAAACACTTATTCTGCAAATCCTACAAAAGATAATTTAAAAGCTTTGGCGACCAGTATTTCTTCTGCAACTACAATAAGAGATCAAATTAAAGCTGAAGTAGAAACTAAAGAAGAAAATATTAAAAATCTTCAAGGTAAAATTAAAGATGGTCAAGCTCAATATGCAGATTGTAAAGATATTGCCGATGGTTTAGTAACATCTATCAAAGATAATCAAAATATAATTGATTCAAGTAATCAAACTATTGCAACAAACCAAGCTATTATTGACAATTTAACTAGTGCAGCTACAGAAACTTCTACTCAAATTGCTGATAATAAAGAAAACCAAACGGTAGCAGCTGAACAACAAGCTGCAGGTGAAACTGCTGTTGGTGAAGCTGATGCTCAAGTTCAACAAACAACTACAGCACAAACAAAAGAACAACAAAAACAAGATGAGTACAAAGCTGAATATAAATCTGAAACCGGAAAAACAGCTGGTCTAGAAACTGCTGTTGAAAGTGCTAGTGCTAATTTAAAACAATGTTCTACAGTTGTAAATGCTAAACAAAACCGTGTTAGCGGTTTAGATGCACAAATTAAGTCAAATAAAAAGAATAAACAAGATACTACTTCTCTTGAAGCTGAGTTAAGAACAGCAAAAGAAGAGTTAAAAACTGCAAAAGAAGATTTAAAAAATGCTGAAAAAGTAGAAAAAGATGCTAAAAAAGAATTAGAAAATAATAAGAATAAAATTGCAGACCTTGAAAAGAAAATTGTTATTGGTGATCAAACTTTAGCACAAATTAAGGCTGATTTACAAACTGCAAAAGACAACAAAGCTGTTGCCGAACAACAAGTTCAAGATGCTTGTACAGCTTTAAGAAGTTACATCAGTGAAGAAAATATTTTAACAGGTAATTTGGCAGAAATATCTACTAAAAAAGATGCAACTACTGAACAACAAGCTCAAGTTAATATTGCGTTAGCAAAAGCTATTACTAATGACAATACTTTAGTAGAAGCTAATTGGAATGCAACCGAAGCTGCAAGTACTATTTCGACTGATATTGCAAATCTTAATAAAGAATTAGGTGATGAAAAAGATGGTAATACTTTAAGAGGCAAATTAGTTGCTTATAATTCTGCTATTTCAAGAGCTGAATCGGTTAGAGATAGTGGCGGTGCCGATTTATCTGAAATTACACGTGGCGAAGCTGCCTCTGTAATGGAAAGAGCTACTGCATTAGGTTATGCTGGGGCTAATGTTGAAAATATCAAAGATATTATCAAAAATGCTGATGGTACGTACAATGTAACATTAAATGATGGAACTAAACAACATGTTGATGCAAAAGGTAACAAGGTTCCAGATGCACCTGCTCCAAAAGCTTAAGCTCCTGCACAAAAACCAGATGCACCTGCTCCAAAAGCTGAAATACCTGCACAGAACTCAGATGATTCAACAGAGGGCTTTGATGGTGTTATGGCAGAATCAGAACTTTTAGCAGAAGCTGTTAGTATGGGATATGCCGGTGATGTTGCTAATTTAAATGCAATTGAAGATAACGGTGATGGTACATATACTGTTACATATATAGATGGTACAAAAGTTGTCGTTGGTACAGATGGTACACCAAAGTCTTAATACAAAAAGTTATAATTGATTAAAAAAGCGGTAACAAGAAAACTTGTTACCGCTTTTTTTTGTTTTATTTTTATTTTTATTTTTATTTTTTGTTCGTTTTGTAATGACTGCA
>CAZKJV010000067.1:0-8038 GCA_964553175.1 uncultured Muribaculaceae bacterium
GTCTTTAGATGCGTGGTTTTGAATAATTGACTTAATTGACTCTAATTCTGATGACAATGCTGAATATTCTGTATTTAGATTTGCAGCTTGAGTATCTAACAATTTTTCTTTTCTGTTAATTTTTGCCATTGCAGTGTTATATTTTGCCTCTGCTGCTGCATCATCAGTTGTATCGTATTCTGTTGTAATTTCATTATTTGCACTTAGTGAAACCATTTTGCCATCACTATCAAACAATGCTAAGTATCCGCTCAACAAACCTTGAATTAAATAATCTGGATTTGATCTCAATTGAGACGGTAAATCATTTGTGTTTGATGGAGATGGTGTTGGGTCTGGTTCTTGATTTTCATCCTGAACTTCTACGGTTACAGATGAATTATTATATTTATCCCAAGCTGTTACTAAATCATTGTATTCAGTTTGCCATTGTGCATGTTCAGTATTATAATTAGCCCAAGCTGTATCATATTCAGCTTTAGCAGTTTCATAATTATCAATATATTGATTATTACTTACAACACTAGCATTTGCTTGCATAATAGTACTGTTATATTTTCCAATATAAGAATCATAATTTTTTAAGAATGGACCACCTGATAATAATCCTGTTTGAGCTAAATCAGAAGATACACTGTTAGCTAAAACATCACAAGCTGTATCTATTCCTGAACCAGTTTCAGCTATTCTATTTCTTAAATCTTTGATTAAAGTATTTAATGTTGATTTAATAGCAACAATATCTATTTCAGAACTAGAATATGGTACCGTAGTTCCAACAGCTTCAAAATCTAATGGTTTCGTTGTCCTATCTAAATTACCATTAAGGGTAAACCCATCATTTGCAAGATTCCTATTATTAGCATTAGTATTACCGGTAGCATTAAAATTATTAATAGGATTATAATCTGCCTTTAACTTTTGCTCATCTAGTTCAATTTTACCTTTATTAAACAATTCCAAACTTCTGTGTTGTTCATTAAAACTTGAAACAATATCATCAATAGTTACTTTATTCATATCACCACGTGGGTAAGGTCTTAGAACAGTCGGAGCTTGTGGCTCTGAAGCTTTCTTTTCTTCCAAAGTCATACTTGGTTTCAAAGACTCATCTTTTGTTAATATAGTTGTAGTTCCTTTTGTACCAGCCTCTCCTTTTGATACAGAAGAACCGGGAACAACAGGCGTACCAGAATTTCCACCTGTAATATCAGATGCTTTTTTAACACTATAACCAGCTGCTACCAAATCATCATAATTCAATGGAGCACCATTCATTTTTAATGTTTGATTATTTAAAGCATCAGAATATTCTTGAGAAATTTTATCTGAATCATTTGATAATCTCATTTTTGCATTGGCAATGTTTTGTTGTCTTAATTCATTTGAAGACAATCTTGATGTAATTGTTAATAACCTTGCTTGTGATGCTGCTAAACCCATAACGATTACCTTTCATTACCCTACATACATGTATAAAATCGGACGAAAAGCATGATAACTTTAGGGTTTTGAGGAAATTATTAACATTTTGTTACAAAAAAAAGGACACCGAGGTGTCCTAAAAATCCAACTATCACAAATCATATTTAATACTTTTTATAAAGTTCTGCCAGACCAAAGAGTTTCACCGATATTTGTTTGAGTCTTTGCTGCATCAACTGTTAATGTTACATTGTTTGGAGTGAATACAAATACCATATCACCAACTTTTTGAGGTTGACCATTTAATGCACTTGCAGCACCACAAACAAAGTCAATTGTTCTTTGAGATTGTTCTTTATCTAACAAATGTAAATTCAAAACAATTGTTTTTCTGTCTTTTAAATTTTGTACGATTTGACCAGCTTCACCGAATGAACGAGGTTCAACAATCATAACTTCAGTTCCTCTCATTCCAGGGTGAGAAATAACTTTTAAATCATTTCTTTCATTTTTTGTTTGGAATGGAGTTTGTTGATATGATGGAGCCAAAGCCAAATTATCTTCAGTTTCGTATTCTTCACCGGCTTCGTTCATCATATCTTCAAATATGTCATCACTTGGTTGTTCCAAACCTTGTGTTAAAAAATCTACAATACCTTTAATTTTTTCTGTAATAGCCACTAATTCGTCCTCCAATATTAATCTGTACTAAATAATTTTCTGCCAATTCGCAACATTGTTGCTCCATGCTTGACAGCGATTTGATAGTCATTGCTCATACCCATTGAAATTTCTTCCATTGCGTAGTTGCATTTTTTCACTAATTCAATTTGTGTTTGTTTTATGTCTTCAAACAGATTTTCTAAATCTTTCTCATCTACCACCAACGGTGCAATATTCATAAGACCTAGAACATTTAATCCTTCAAATTTTAGAATTTCTTCAAAACTTTCAATCAATTCCTCTTTTGAAAAACCAAATTTTTGTTCTTCATCAGCATTATTCAATTGAATAAAAACATCTTGAACCTTGCCGATTTTAACCGCCTCATCAGATATAGCCTTAGCAATCTTTAAAGAATCTACCGAATGAATAACATCGAAATTACAAACTACTTTGTTCACTTTATTCGTTTGAAGATGTCCAATGAAATGAAATTTTGAATTTTCTCTTATTTCATTCGGCAAAGAATTTATCTTTTCAATTGCCTCAACCGCTCTTGATTCTCCGAAATTTCTTAAACCCGCTTGATAACCGCCGATTATTGCATCAACTCCGAAGTATTTGGTTACTGCTACTATTTGTGGTGTATAAGGTGCGATTTGTTCTTGTATTTGTAATAAGTTCTTTTTAATATTTTCTATCATTAAATTAATTACCCGTACAAGAGATGTCTGTTATGCAGAACATAGGTATATTATAAACCTTGTTCGTGTTGAAGACAACTTTTTTCTTTCCTATCCTATCGCTTTTGCCGAAAACCATGTCCTGGCATGGTTTTGGCATGTTTTTAAAATATTAACATTACTTAACATTTTAAATTATTACCCATTCTTGGGGCGAAGTTTATTCGCCCCTGAATAGATTAATTATTATCTACCTAATTGAGATAATGTTTCCATTACGCTACTTGCTGTACCAAATACACGTGAGTTAGCATTGATTGCACGTTGTGCGATAATCATATTTGATAATTCACGAGCAAGGTCAACGTTTGATGATTCCAAACCACCTGTAACAATGTCACCTGTACCCATTTGACCAGCCATTGTATAAATAACTTCACCTGTGTCAGGGCCAATTGTCCATAAGTTATTAGCTTGAGAAACTAAACCCGCTTCATTTGTAACTGTTGCGATTTGCATTACCATACTTTCCGGTTTACATACGTTTGGATTCATAGTTACTGCTGATAAAGTAGGGTCGTTATCACCGTAAATATAAACGCCTGATGCTGTTACGTATTGGAATTGGAATTGATTTGCATCATCCAAGAATACAGTAATTTTGTCACCATTATCGTAAGTTGCTTCAATTGTACCGTCAGCACCAATTGTATAACTTGCCAATGATGTCATATTGTCAGGTGATACCGCAGGGTCAACACTTACAACATAAGTCAATGTTTTAGATTCAGCATCTGTACCTTCTGTAACTTTGTAGAAACCAAAGTTTGAAGAAATGTTTGTTGTAGAAGATGGATCAATTTCCAAACTTGATTTTTCTGCGGTAGTATCAGTGATTGACCAAGTTACAGTACCTTCATCAGATACTTCAATTTTTACTGTTGGTGCAACTTCACCAGCAAAAGCTGCATTGATTTTATTTTGAACTTGAGTTTCTAAATCATTGATAAATGTATCTAATGTTTCAGTTTTATTCAAGTCCATATCACCGGTACCGTCTGTTGTGATATTAACAGTGATATTATGATATTTACCATCACCGTTTGTTACTGTTAAATTCAATTCACCTTCAATAAAATCAGCGTTATTTAATTCTGATAATTGTCTATCCCCCGCAATTGGGTCGCCTTCAATTTTTCTGCTTAATTTTTGAGGTACGTGAATTGGAGTTTGTGAAGCTTCTTCACTTACTTTTTCACTAGCACCTAAAACTTTTAAACCATTTGCAGTAATCATATCACCGTTAGCATCAAGTGTAAATGAACCATCACGAGTTAAGAACACGTTACCACTTGCGTCCATTACTGTATAATAGCCGGTACCTGAAATCATTGAATCACCAGAAACACCTGTATTTAAGTATGAACCTACTTCAAAGTTTCTTGTAATACCCTCAAGTTTTACACCTAAACCAATTTGTTTAGGGTTTGTACCACCTGCTGTTGCTGATGGAGCATTACCAGCTGATAATGTGTTTGAGAACAGTGTAGCAAAACGAGCATCAGCAGATTTGTATGCTGTCGTATTAATGTTTGCTACGTTGTTAGATACTACGTTGATTTGTTGTTGCGCAGAATTTAACCCTGTCATTGATGTAAATAAAGCTTGTGACATTTTTCCTCCTCTATGTCTTTTATTAATTTTTAATTATTTTCGTTTTATCATTCACATTCCATTGTGAATATTTACCCAAGTCTTGTTGCCGTCTATTTGACAGATGCATTTCTAATTGATGTAATATTTGTAATTGAATATTGTTGACCGCCAATTGTAATCATTCCAGCACCACCATCAAATGAAACTTCATCTACTGTTCCTTTTACTTCACCGTATACAACATTGCCGTTTTCATCTTTTACCATTTCGCCGTTTTTGTCGATTTCCGGTACTGCAACTGATACGTCTTTACCTACTAATGAAAGTGTTTGTGAAATTATATTACTTGAATTTACAGAATCAGTTAATTCTGTAAGTTGTTTTGACACTTCACCAAATGAAGTATTCAAATTATTCATTGCTTCTAATGAAGAGTATTGAGCCATTTGTGCCAACCATTGTGAGTTATCTGTTGGTTCTGTCGGGTCTTGTTGCTCCATTTGCTTCAACATTAGTTTCAAAAACATATTCGAATCTGTAACATCATTTGTCGATGTTCTTTCTTGTTTACTCTCCGTTATTGCCGTTTGAGTTTTCATAGATGTTATCTGTGATACTGCACTCATTTACTTTTACCTACCTCTCCATTTATTTCACTATAATTTATAACTTACTTTTCCTAAACCACCGTTTATGCTTACAGTCTTTTCCATTTGAGTTGTTCTATTTACCACATCGTCGGTATCATCAAGCGATTCTTTTGTCAAAACCGTATTTTTAATAAATTCGAATTCAGAACGTTTGTCTTTGTTTGAATCATCGGAATTGCCAGAATGTCCTTCTCTGTGATTTGACTCTGATTGACTGTCATTATTTTGGAACATATTGTTATTGTTTTCGGAAGAACGACCTGCTTCCGCAACTTTTACATTCACATTATTTACATTTACACCTTGAGATTGAAGTACTGATTTCAAACCATCAAGATTTTTTTCTAAAATTTCTTTCGCTTGTGGATTATCTGCTAAGATTTGAGCTGAAATTCCGTTTTGACCTCTTGAAATTTCAATATTTAATTTACCCAAACTTTCAGGAGTTAAGCCGATTGTAATTTTTTGCAAACCGTTTTTAGCTGAAACATTTAGTCTTGAACGAATTTGTTCTAAAATATCAACATCGGGAGCATCTTGTTGAGCTTGTGCTTGTTGATTATTTGCATGTGTTGATTTTGACAAAGCTTGAGCAAAATCAACTTTTGTTGTTTCTGCTGTACCTTGAGTTAATGTTTGATTTGCATTTTGCATTGAATCACGCATCATCATTTCTTGCGAAGATTGACCTAAATCAGTTTGCGGATTTTGATTTGATGAATAATCAATATCCTTTATTTTTCCGTCCATCTTTTTCAAATTTTCAGTTGATAAACCTGCTTTTTCCATTGTTTCATTTGCTTTTGCAACTTTTTCAGCATCAGTTAAATTTTGTTGTTGAGGTGAAACTTTCAAATCGTCTTCAACTTGAATTTTTATATTTTCAACTCTATTTTTAACTTTATCTGCGTTTGCCGTTACCGATTTTTCATCAACAGTCTTATCTGATGTTTCCACATTTTTAAATTCAATACCAGAAACATCTTCTTTGATATTCATTGTTTCATCAGCCTTTACATTAGTTTTTGCATTTTCATCAGCAACAGTTTTATCTGTTTTTTGTGTCATATTTGCAACATTTTCTAATTTTGCAGATGAGATTTCTTCATTCAATGTTTGAAGTTTATCAGTCGGAGTTGTTTCTTTTAAATTAACCGTTTTTTCAGAAACATCAACTTTTTCTGTGTTTAAAGTATTTAATGCAATTGTTTCATCAACATCGCTAACTTTAACTTCTTCTGCAACTTTTAAAACGTCAGAAATATTTGGCTTCACTTCTGAATTTTTAACTTCTGCATTTAAATTTTTTGTATCTTCAAAAACTTTTTCTTCTTTAGCATCAGTTTTTATAAGATTTTCATCTAAATTAACTGTTTTAACATCTTCTTTTAGATTTTTTACATCATTTGAAATATTTAAATCTTCTGAATTAATTTTTAAACCTAATTCAGAATTTTCATCTTTAATTTTCACGTCATTTTCGACAGTCATTTGAGGGATTTCAACCTCTTCATCTTTAACTAATTCAACCGCCTCAGCCTTAACGTCAGCTTTTAAATCTACTTTAGCATCTACTTTTAAATTATCTAAAGCTTCTGTTTTAACATCTACAGTTTTTTCGTGTAAATCTGATTTTAAAGAATACATTACAAGTTTTTTAGCGTCATTTTGCTCTAAATTCATTGCAACTTTATCATCAGATTTATACATTGATTTGATAGACTCATCAACAGACGCTGTAAGGTTTTCAGCTACCGCATCAACTGCGTTAACATCTACTGTTGTTAAATCTTCTGTTGTATTTGATAAAATATCTTCAAATTGAACACCACTTTTGATTGCATCAATTGAAAGTTCAGAAGAATCTTCTTTTGAAATTGCCAACGCTTTTTCCAAAGTTGCAACATCTTCTTTTGAAACAACTTTATTCTCAGTTAAACTTGCATTTAACATAGAATTTTTCAACATTTCGTCCATTTGTTGTTCATCTAAAACATCTTCTACAACTTGCATATCTTTTGAGGATTGTTCATTTTTATCATATTCAGTTGTTTTTTCAGAAACTTCTTCTTTTACGGTTTCTTTATCATAAGATTTTGTATCATCAGAACTTACTTTTGACTCATCATTTTCAAAAGTTTGTTTTTTATCATCTGAATATGATGTTTTTGTTTCAGATTTAGTATTTTTATCGTTATAATTTGTTGTTTTTTCTTTGTAAGAAGTGTTATTGTACTTGTTATCATTATTATTCAATGATTTATTTGCATTATCAAGATAACTGCTAAATTGAGAATCAAATTCTGCAGATGTTTTGCTATCATTTCCACTATTGAATGAAGATGAAGTCATCATCATATCCATTGTATTTGTTGTATTAAAAGTTAAGTCTAGTTGTTGTGTCATCTTTCCTCTATAATGCTTGAACTTTGTATCTTGCTGTTACGATGTCATCTATTTCTGAAGCTTCTTTTTTGTCTATCATTTCATAAAATTTTTGAGATTGATTTTCTTTTAGTTTTTCCAGAACTTTAACATCTTTTAAAGCTTCGTTTACCTCTTGTTGTTTTACAAGTAAAACCTTTTTGGTATTTTCTATGGTCATTTGCTTATCTTTGATTTCTTGCTCAAGGTTAAACAGATAACCGTTGTATCCTGCGAGTTGCGAAACATCTACCGTATTTTCTGATGAGATGATTGTTTCAAACTCTTCTCGATATGATGAGAACTTTCCTTGCAGAGCCTTTAGTTCGTCTTGGTAATCGTTCAACAGCTTTATCACTTTTGCCATTTCCAGCCTTTTGTCTTCAAGCGTTCTTTCTCGAAGATCCAATACGGTTTGAAGTCTGAACGAATATTTTTTCAAATCTTACCTCTTTGCCCTGATAGAGTTACACATCTATCACGTTACAAGATTACATTATTTATTATTAATTGACCATACATTAAACGGTGTATTTT
>CAZKJV010000068.1:0-8036 GCA_964553175.1 uncultured Muribaculaceae bacterium
GATATATTATTCCTTATATTTATTAAGTATTTTTCGATAAAAAAATTGCTAGCCCGAGCAGAGGCACGAACGAAGTGAGAGTCAATTTGTTGCACGGCGGTGGTGAAACGGCAGAAACAAATTGCGTTGCCGTTTAATGCTCGGGCGTAATTTATTTCTATTGTTTGCTATTGAAAGAAAAATACAACAGTTTAATGTTTTTTATGATTGCTGTTTAATGTGAGGGCATATTTTATGCTTTGAATTGCCATAGACAAGTAAGCTATTGCACTAGGCATTTGACACGGTATGTTTGGCGTATATGAATGTGTTTCACTTACACCCTCTGCTGATGTGCAATTTTGAGCAAGAAGTTACTTTATCATATTACAGAAATGCAAAAAGCTATAAAGATACAATAATAAAACAATAATTATACTTTTTCTTGTTTTTCTACGGATACGCTTACAATTTCGTCTGTTGTTAATTCGTGAGTTACTGATTTTACTAAATATACACCCGATAAACCGTAGTCGGTATTTTTAAAATCAATTAGTTTACCTTTAACTCTATAATCAGCAAGCAAAGTTAGTGTAATATCTTCTTTTGTTTTATTTAATTCTGCTAATCTTGTTTTTGCTAATTGGTTTAAATTATTAGTTTTATTCGTATCTACTGTTTCAACTGCGGTTAAAAGTCCATAATTAGCAATACTTTCTAAATCGCTCAACTGTAAATTATAAAGGCTTTTTGCATCATTATCAGTCATAATAACTTTATTTTTTAATTCTTGGATAGATTGTTTTATAGAAATATCTTTATAAGTATTTGAACTTGTGGAATTAATTTGATATAATCTTCTGTTTAATTCAACGTTGAATATCAACGATGTAAACTGCCACGAGAAATTTTGCCTAAAATTTTAAATAGGTGTGAATTTGAAGTATTATGCAAATTCACAAAATCATAATCAGCTTGGAGTTTATTATTTGGTATCTTTCTAAACTCAAGCCATTTGTGAATTAAGTCTAATCTTGCTAATGCGATTTGTTTAGATTTTTTTTGATGTGCAGTTTGTCATATAAAATTGTCTCATTCGCCCTAAGCTTGGGCACTCTTGCCCCAAAACTCTCATCACAAAAGTCCTGTTAGGTTATAACAGTTATAACAAAACTTATGTTTTGTGGGGCTTCGTCCATATTGAACTATTTAATTATTAATTAAAAACTGTCGACGGGGGGACTTGAACCCCCACAGCTCTCGCCACATGCACCTCAAGCATGCATGTCTACCATTCCATCACATCGACTTATGGTTTTATTCTAGCATAAAAAATGGGCGGTGCAACACCAGTTGCACCGCCCATTTTTTTAATTTGTTTCTTCAAAATATTAGAATTTATATTCTGGTATTTCAAATTTTTCATTATTCGCATCTACATTTACAAATTCCAAGTAGTAATTCATTGCATCATCTTTTGTTGAATTATACATTTCATCTGTAATATATTTTTTATGCAATTCTGTTCTTTCGCCTGAATAATTGCCCATTGCTGTTGCAAATTTGCCAATTTCTTCAAAATTTAAGCCTGCACCATAAGCTTTTGTTTTTGCGTCAGTTCCGCTTGGTCTGATTTCAATATATTTGTCATCAAATTCAAGGTAAGTTCCGTCGCCAACAAATTTAATTGCTTTCAAGTTATCAAAATTCAATTCTTTGAATGCATCTTTCAATACATCTTTTGCTTGTTCAAATGTCATTTTTTCTGAACGAATTGCAATAGCCATTGATAAGTAGAACAAGTCATTTTTTGTTCTTAATTGTTCGCCTGCAACTTTTGCTGCTTTTAATTTATCAATGTCAGGTTCTGATTCATTGTAGTAAGAAATATCTACACGAGTATCAAATTGACCATTGATATTATTTTCTTTGAATACTTCAAGTAAGTATTCGCTCATTGTTTTGTGTTCTTCTTCTAGTTTTGATGAAAGAGCTGATGCAACTAAAATTGCTTCTGTTGCTGATTTTTCTCTCATTGCGATAGCTTCTCTACCTGCAAGAGATTTAATCATTTCTTCGCCACCCATAATCATTCCGCCAGATTCTTCACCACCGAAGATTAATCTTGGAGATTTGCCTAAGTTGATTGCTTGACCAAACACGTCGTAAACTACAACTTCGTCATTAGGGTTCTTTTTAAGCTTTAATTCAACTTTTTTCATTATGTTTGCGATTTCTTTAAATCCAACAGGAACATTTACGACTGCAACATCGTTAGCTTTTGCCCATTCGTCCCAACTCATTGCTGATGCTGTTGTTTTAATCATAAATCTTGGGTGATTGTTCCATTTTCCTTGAGATTTCAACATTTTCATTCTGAAATCCATTAGCAATAAGAATGCTTGGTTTGCAGTGAATACTGTTAAAATTCTTCCGTTGCCCAATTTTACGTATGCAATGCCTGCTTTATCAAGTTTTGCAGTTTCTTTTTCGTCTTCAATTTGAGTCACAGTAAGTCTATCGTGGTCAGGGTCAGTGATTAAAACTGCTGTTCCGATAGGGTAATCTGCTAAAACTTTGTCATAGTGTAATGTTTCAATTACAGGGAAATATGATTCGCCGTTTGGTCTTTTTGCCAAAACTGTTGCGTCTACAGAGTAATCATAGAAAGTTTTGTTGCCTTTTGGGTCAACATCGTATTTACCGATTGAATGGAAGAATGGGTCTTCTGTTTCGTTTAGCCATACGAATTTATCTGAAAGGTTTAATTCTTTTAATACTCTGCTTAAAGTTCTATATGCAGAACCACCAACATTTTCAATAACAATTTTGTTTTGAGCTTTTTTAATAAAGTCAAGGTTATCTTTTTCTGCAACACCTGATTTTAAGTATTCAACGTATAAATCAACGCCATCGTTAAGTTTTGCCATGATTTTTTCGTCGATTAGTGGGTTATTTTCTGCTGCAATTTTAATTTCATAAGAACCATTTTTTTCTGTTTCGTCAAAAATTTCTTGGATTTTTTGTACAAATTCAGCTGATTCTTCCGGTAAGTATTGACTACCTTGAGAGTTTAAGTCTTTTGTAGCGTTTTTAACTGAAATACCGTGACTTGATGTAATGTATTCACCACCAACTAAATCTAATTTGAATGCTAAAAATGATGCAAGCCAAATAGGAATAGTTTTCTTTTCAACTGGTACAAGGGTTTTAATTCCGTTTGCTGCTTGAATTCTTGCGATTGCATCAAGGTATAAATCTGAATTATAGCGAACTTCACGTCCTGCAAGTTTTAGGATTGGTTTGTTCGGATATTTTTCAACTGCAACAAGTGATTTTGCTAATGTTGCTAAAACGATACCAACTAAATTGATTGGGAAACGTGTATCTTGAGGATATAAAATGTTTTGAGGTCCTCTGATACCTGCTGTTGAAACTTTTGCTTCTTTTGCGTAGTTTGCAAACCAATCTTTTAAGTTCAATCCTTCAGGATTTGTTTTTTCATCGTATGGATATAAATGTTCTTTTTTTAGTGTAAATGTGAAATCACCTTTGTTTGAGAAATCCATTAAGTTTAAGGCTTTAACATAGTCAGGTGTTCTGTTGTCTACACTGTCAAATAATTGTTTTTCAAGTTCACAAGATGCAGTTTTTTTCATAAATAAAAGTTCTCCTTTCGATAAAACAAGTCTATCATAAAGGTAATTTTTTTGATAGACTTCCGCATAAATCGGTGGTTGTATAAAGTTAAAATCTAATATCATCGTATAATAAATTTATCACAAAATTATTATAAAAACTTAAAACAAATATACAAATTATGAAAATAATTATGTTTATTGTATTATGTTCTTATGTTTAATAGAGAAATGAAAAATTACGCAAAAAGAACAAGACGTTACTTCAATAAATGGAGAAAATTTTGGCAAGCTGTTGTTTGCAAATTTTGGTATGGAATTCAATTCAAGTTTTTCTATCGTCTTGAGGTAGAAGGCAAAGAAAATATTCCAAAGAATAATAAATTTATTGTTTGTGGAAATCATTTGTCTTCGTTTGATCCGTTTTTAGTGGCAAGTATTATGCCAAGACCAGTTGCATTTATGGCGAAAAAAGAACTTTTTGAAAAGAGATTTATTCGTTGGATGTTGGATTGGGAAGGTGCATTTGCCGTAAATCGTGAAAAACTTGAAATCGCAACAATAAAAACAGCATTAGAAGTTCAACATACAGAATGGATTTTGGGTGTATTTCCACAAGGTACACGTGCAAAAGCAGGTACTATCGAGAATTTAAAAAAAGGTTTTGCGGGTTTAGCAAAAACTACAAAATGCGGAATTCTTCCTGTTGGTATTGTTGGAACTGATAAGAAAACTTTCTGTCCGTTTAAAGGCAAAATAAAAGTAAAAATTGGTGAATTAATACCTTACAATGAAGATATTGACAAAGCTATGACTGAATGGGCATTAGCAATTCAAGAGTTGACAGGATTTAGTTATATTCCTGCAACAACATAAAAGTAGGTAAAAATGGGTACTAAAAAAAAGGAAAGAGATTTTTCCAGAAGATATAAAAGTGAATATCATATTTTTAGAAAAATATTCTACATGTTCTTTTTATGGATAGTTGTGGACGTTGTTTGTTTACTTTATTATAAAATCAAAGTTAAAGGCAAAGAAAATATTCCAAAAAATAAAAAGATTATCTTTGCTGCAAATCACGTATCAGAAATGGACCCACCATTTGTGGCATGTGCTGTTAATAACCATGTTGCATTTATGGCAAAAAAAGAACTTTTTGGTGATGGCTTAAGAAGTTGGATTGTTAAAAGATTGGGTGCATTTTCTGTTGATAGAGAAAAACCAAGTATTTCAACTTTTAAAACTGTAAAAGAAGTTTTTCAAACATCTTGGCCTTTGGGAATTTTTCCAGAGGGTGGAACTAGAAAAAATAAGAAAATAGAAGATATTAAACCTGGTTTTGTTTCAATTGCAAAACATGCTAAAGCGGATATTGTTCCGGTGTCTATTGTTGGCTTTGACGGTTATTCAAAAGGTCTTTTTGATAAAGATGTCACTATTGTAATCGGAAAACCTATTTCGTATGAACTTGATGAAGAAGAAATTGTTCAACAATGGTGTGCGGAAATTTGTAAAAACACAGGGTTTGAAAATTGCATGTTAAAAACTAAAAGTTTATGATAATATTACATGTATATAACTATTAAAGGTTAATGGTAATAAAATAAAAAGGAATAAATATGAATTCAGTTGTGATTGTCGGTAGAGCAGGACAAGATGCGGAAATTAAATATTATGAATCAGGAAAAGTAAAAACAAGCTTTTCTGTTGCTTCCGGTCGTTGGGATAGTAAAACAAAAGCAGAAGTTACTGATTGGTTTAACGTTGATGTTTGGGACAAACAAGCTGAATTTGCCGGCGAATACGTAAAAAAGGGTAGATTAGTTGCCGTAGAAGGACGTATTACTGTAAACAAATGGAAAGATGTTTCCGGTGAAGAAAGAGAAAGATTTTTAATTGTTGCAAACAATATTAGATTGTTAGGTTCTAAAAAAGACGAAGCGTAATGATTATTTCTGATATGATAGGCATTATTGCCGATGATTTAACAGATGTAGAAGAAACTGCACTTCAATTTCATTTGAAAGGTGCTAATTCTCAAATTTTGCTTGATTTTAACAGCAGTCCGCAAAATGTTAAAAACTCTCAAGTTTGGGCTGTTTCTACTGCAACAAGAAATAAACCGATTGATTTTGCTTATGAGGAAGTTAAAAAAGCTACTCAACAATTTTTAGATAATCTTAATTTAGATTATTTTTTCAAAAAAATCGACTCTGCTTTAACAGGTCATATCGGGATTGAAAGCCTTGCAATGCTTGATGTTTTGGGCTGGGACGCAGCAGTTATTGTTCCTGCGTGTCCATCAAGAAATAAAATTACAGTTGGTGGGTATCAATTAATTAAAGGTCAACCAATTGAAAGAACTGAATATGCTCGTGATAATTTGAATCCGCTTTATGAATCTCATGTTCCGACAATGGTTAAAAAACAACTTGGACAAGAAAGAGCCGATTTGGTTGCAACTTTGGATTTGCAAACTATAATGAAAGGTGCCGGCCCTATTTTACAAAAAATTAATACCTTTGCCAAAGAAGGTAAAAAGTTAATTATTGCAGATGCTGTTTCGATTGTGGATATAGAGCAAATTGTTCTTGCGATGGAAAAATCAGAGTTAAAAATTTTACCGGTGGGAACAACTTCATTAGCTCAAGTTTTGGGAAATATATGGTTACAGCCGATTAAAACTATTCCGACTGAAAAATATATTCCAGAAATGCCGAAATTAATTCTTTCAGGAACAGGTACGCAAACAACAATTAACCAATTGGAACATCTTGAAGCTTCAGAAGATTTTGAAAATAAATATTTTGTTGAATTAGATATGAATACGGTTTTGGGTGGTGTAAACAAAAATTTTGTCGATAATATCGTCAATAAACTCGGCGAAAATAATATCGTTGTAATTAATGCCTCAAATTTAATCAACAATTTTGACGGATTTTCCGATGATTCTTTGAATGCAGACATGACAAAATATAAATTAACTGAGCATGTTTCGGTTTTTCTTGCTGAATTGACAAAAGAAGTTGTATCACAAAAAGAAGTAATTTTGATTACTTTGGGCGGTGAAACCTCTTATAAATGTTGTACGGAAATAAATTCAAATCAATTACAAATTATTGACGAGGTTGTACCAGCTGTTGCTTTGACGCTTGACCATAAGGCACAGTGGATTATTTCAAAATCAGGTCATATTGGTTCTGAAAATTCTCTTGTTGAAATTTTACATTATATTCAAAAACATAATTAGACGAAAAACGCCTATTTAAAGCTTTTTATGTGAGGTTTATGCGTTTTTAAAATGGCAAATGTGTGAACTTTTGTAACAATATTAATTGTAAAAATTACAATTAATGATTTTTTGTTTTATAATATAGGTATGAACATTACTCCAATTACAAAAAAATATACAAACCCTAATAACGTTAATCTTGTAAGCTTCGGCAAGAAAGATAACGTTGTAAAAAATGCTAAAAACATTTTTTCTTGCGATAAAACAATTGTAAGAAATACACTAAATGAGTTTAGCAATTCAAGAGGAAACTGTTTAGCTGATATAGATTTAACAGACATCTATATCGCTAATTCAGGCTTGGCAAATGCAAAAAGAATTCAAAACTCAAGAAATCAATCAAAGTTGCAAAATCAAAATTTAAAAAATATTAATTTCTTAGCAGACATGCCATTGTGTGATTGTTATGAATTACCAAAGGCAAAAGCTGACAAAAACTTGCAAGTGCCTTTCGAAGGTGCGTATCCTCAATATTTGATTGACCAAGATGCTGTTGAACAATACGAAACAACTTCTTATGGTATTCAAGATATTGCAAATTCGACTTATTGCTCATTCGCAGGTTCTTCAGAAAATAAAATTGTTTCAAAATTAGTAAACTTTGTAAAAAAAGTTTTACCATTATAATTATGCAGAAAAACACGAAAAATCGGGGCTGAAATGCCCCGTTTTTTTATTTGTAGATTTTTGTAGAGATTTTTAATTAAAAGACTTGCATTTTTATTGCATACCATTTAAAATGGATTTATGAGTGATATTAGTATAAACCAAAAAGCAAAAATCTTCTTCGATGGTGAAAATGGCATCGAAATGGAGTTGGATTGTATTTTAAAGGCAATCTATGATGACAGATTAGAACTTGATTATCCGGATGATGCCGAAACTTTAAAGCAATATCTTGAAGAGGGCACTCCTATTGATGTAAAAATCTTTACACCTTCAGGGTTAATGGTTTTTGAATCAATTGTTATTAATTCTCCGGACGAAGACGAGTTTATTATTGAATATGTTGAAGATGCTGTTGTTATTCAACGTCGTGATTATTCAAGATCTCCGTTAAAAACAAAATTAACGCTTGAATTAAGCAAAGAAGTATTTATTGCAAGTACAATTGATATTTCTGGTGG
>CAZKJV010000069.1:0-7993 GCA_964553175.1 uncultured Muribaculaceae bacterium
GTATTATGATTTTATTATACAAGAAAATTTTTAAAAAGAGAATACTCAGAAAGAATTATTTTGTGAAAAGATTAAAATTTTATATATCAATCATAATGGCAAGGTTAATCGGGCTAGCTATCAAACTAGTTGGACGTACAAGCGGTACGTCTTTTATCGGAATGTTTACGCTAAAATTCAATCCCGATTTTCTAAATTCTTGTGCAAAATATATTAAGCAAGAAAAAATAAGCATTACGGGAACTAACGGAAAAACGACAACCGCAGGTTTAATTGCCCACATCTTAGAAGACAACGGCAAAAAAATTATTCATAATGCACAAGGTGCAAATATGCTTACCGGAATTGCAAACATTTTTGCAAGAACCATTGTACCATCAAAACGTTATGACAACTGTGTCTTAGAATCAGACGAGGCATATTTACAAAAGCTTTATGATTATATGAAACTTGATTATTTAGTTGTTACAAATTTATTCCGTGACCAACTTGATAGATATGGCGAACTTGATACGACTGCAAGAAAAATTCAAGAAGCTATCGACAAAAACAAAGACTTAACGCTTATTCTAAACGCTGATGACCCATTGGTTGCAAACTTAGGTAAAGAAAATAAACGTATTTACTACGGATTTGAAGAAATTGAATTTGCTCAAGAAAGAGCCATTTCTCACGCACCGGCAGAAATGTTTAACTGTATTTGCGGAAAACCTTTAGAATATTCAAAACGTTTTTACGCTCAACAAGGTCATTACTACTGCGATTGCGGGTACCATCGACCTGAATGTGCATACAAAGGACACGCAAAAATTTATGATGATTACATTGAAATCTCTGTAACTCACAACGGCGAAACAACTTGCTATACAACTGATACAATCGGTTTATACAACGCTTACAATGTTCTTGCATCAATTTCAACAGCATTGGAATTAGGCTACACGCAAGAAAATATTCAAAAAGCATTAAAATCATACAAAGCAATGTTTGGACGTGCCGAAAAAACAGAAATTAACGGACATAAAACAATTATTCAACTTATAAAAAATCCTGCCGGTGCAAGTGAAGTCTTGAAAACTGTTGATTTATCATCTAATATATTAATAGCGATTAATGATAATTTCGCAGACGGCAGAGATGTTTCTTGGCTTTGGGACGCAGAATTTGAATTATTAAAAGATGTTCAAAAAACAATCATAACCTCTGGCATAAGAGCTGATGATATGGCATTAAGATTGAAATACGCAGGAATTCCGTCAGATAAAATCAAAGTTATTCCTGATTTATTCAAAGCCTTAAAAGAAGTTTCTTCATCAGAAGACAAAACTGAAAAAATAACAATAATGCCATCTTACACAGCACTATTACAACTAAAAAACAGGTGAAAAATGTTACTTGATATAAATATAAATTATTTAGCAAATTTAAGAAATTCAATAGGTGGCGGAGAGCCTGACATTTTGAAGTTTGCAAGATATTGCGAACATTCAGGTGCCGACGGAATTGTTATGCACATTGCAGACGGAAATTCAGGAATTTCAACTTATGATGTAAAAAATATCAGACGACATTTGAAAACAAGATTTATCTTAAAAATGCCAATGACGGAAAGTGCAAGACAACTTGCTCTTGATTGCAAACCGGATATCGTTTGCCTTGTTCCTGAAACAACAGAACCCTCTCCATCAAAAGGATTTAACGTTTTAAAACGACAATCCGAAGTTAGCGATTTTATTACTGGTTTGATGTACGAAGGAATACTTACAAGTGCATTTATTGAGCCTGATTTTGACCAAGTAAATTCCGCATACAAAGCAGGAATGCACTATGTTGAAATTAATACCAGAAAATTTGTTGAAGCATACAAATTCGGCGATTTTGATGTAGCTTTTACCGAATTAAAAGAAGCCGCAATTTTAGCAAACACTTTAGGATTAAAAGTTTCTCTATGCAAAGGAATTGATTACCAAAACGTATCAAAACTTACAGAAATTCACGGCGTTTGTGAAATGACAATCGGTCATAGCATAACAGCAAAAGCTATTTATAACGGTTTAGACAATTCAATAAAAGAAATGAAAGAGTTAATAAATGAAAAGTAAAGAAGAAATCATAGAAGAAATGCAACTTGTCGTAGAACAAATGCGACTTGACGATTTGGAAGAAAGACCAGAGCTTGAAAACGAATATTTTGATTGCTCTTGTTGTGGACAAACAAAATCTTATGCCGGCTCTATTCAATACGACGAATACCGACTTTGCAATGATTGTGTTCTTCTTGCAGAAACAGGATTTGCTCTTAACAAAATCAAAAATGTTACTGAATTAATTGACGCAATGGAAGACAAACGTCTTGAAGAACTTTGCAATTACATTAAACAAGACGAAAAATCACAAAATAATTAAAAATTTAGCCTAGTTCTTCAATTTGAGTCATAACGTTTAAATCAACGTATTTAAAGAAATTTGTCAAAATTCCCAATGGAAAATAGTAATTATTATCAGCAGGAACAATTTTTAGAATTGAAGATTTGTTATCAACTCTGTTTACAGATGCCAAAAACTGTCTGTTTGCGGCACGGAACAAGATATATCCTGTTTTTGATTGGATTTCTATAATCGTAAATTTATTAGCATTTATACTTGCCAACGATAAAAAATACAATTTATCAACAGGAATTTCATATTTTTTCGTACATTGTTCAAAAGAAACTATTTGCGGAACTGTCGGTGAAACTTTTTGCGGATTTGTAGTCGGTGTATTCACTTTTATCGTTTGAGTTACAGGTGTTGTTGCGGAAATAGGTTTTACAACATAATTAGGTTCAGCATTTGCACCTGTTCCGAAAAACAAAACTACGAATAAACATATAACTTTTAAGATTCTTTCCATGATTCACCCCAATTTACATCTACAAGCAATTGAACTTTCATATCGGCAACATTTTGCATTTGATAAGTTACCAATTCTTTTACTTGTTCTAATTCTTCTTTTACAACTTCAAAAACTAATTCGTCGTGAACTTGCAAAACCATTTTTGATTTCAAATTCATTTCTTGCATTTTTTTATGAACATTCAACATAGCCATTTTAATCAAATCCGCAGCAGTTCCTTGCATTGGGTGATTTATTGCGGCACGTTGTGCAAATTCTCTTATCATGTGATTTGGACTTGATAATTCACTTGCAAGATAACGTTTTCTACCGAATATTGTTTCAACATACCCATGAGTTAATGCCCATTGGACTGTTTTGTCCATATATTCTTTAACTTTTGGATAAGTCATAAAATATTTTGCAATAAACATTTCAGCCTCTTGTGGAGTAATGTTCAAAGCTTTTGCAAGACCGTATTTTGTTTGACCGTAAATTATACCAAAATTTACCGCCTTTGCTTTATAACGCATATCTTTTGTAACTTCTTCAACAGGAACATCAAAAACTTTTGATGCTGTCAAACTATGAACGTCGATACCTGAATTAAACGCCTCAATCAAATTTTCGTCACCTGAAATATGTGCCAACAAACGTAATTCAATTTGAGAATAGTCTGAAGACAAAATGTAATTGCCTTTTTCTTCCGGTACAAACGCTTTTCTTAACTTGTTTCCTTCTTCTGTTCTTATCGGAATATTTTGCAAATTAGGATTTGAAGAGGACAAACGTCCTGTTGCAGTTGCTGTTTGGTTATATGTCGTATGAATACGCAAATCTTTTAGACTTACAAGCAAAGGCAAAGCGTCCGTGTACGTGGATTTTAATTTCGAATATTTTCTGTATTCAATTAAATATTTACAAATTTCATGTTCTTCCGCTAATTCTTCCAAAACCTCTACACTCGTTGACGGTTTTGCTTTTCCACGTTTTTTCTTTAACTGAATATTTAATTTATCATACAAAATCTCACCAACTTGTTTTGGAGAATTTATATTAAACTCAACACCTGCAATTTCAAAGATTTTATGTTCTAACTCAGACATTTTTTCAGTCATATATTCAGATAATTCGCTCATATAATCGACATCAATGGCAATTCCGTCATATTCCATTTGTGCAAGCACAACAGACAAAGGCAATTCCATTTCATCGTGAAGTTTTAATTCAGTTGCAGACAATTCATTTTCCCAATAATCTTTTAACAGAAATATTGAAAAAGCATTATCTTGAGCGTAATCAGAAAGATCAGTTAAAGTTAGTTCTGATAATTTTGATTTTTTAGTTTTTAACGGCAAAGTAACAGAAATATGGTTTACAAAATCCAAAGCCTGTGATGATAATTCGTGACTTCTATTCGGATTTTTTATATAACTTGCCAGCAAAACATCAAAAACGACATTTTTTAACTCAATTTCACAATTTTTTAGAATATTTATACAATTTTTTGAATTATACGTATATTTTTTTATATTATCGTTTTCAAAAATCCACTTTAATTTGCTGAAATTATCTTCTTTATTTTGAATATAATAAGTTTTTAATTCACTATCGTCAAAACAAACAGCAACGCCATAAGTCGTAATATCCGAAGCGTTATTTATATCAGCAGTGAAATCTATCGCAATTTTTTCTTGTTTATTTAATGTTTCAACAAGTTCTTCCAACTCTTGAGGAGTTTCAATCACTCTTTTTTTGTAAGTTTTTGTTTCAATAGTTTCTTTTACCGCCGTTGAAAATAAGCCCAATTGCATTTGACCACTTTGCGGAGTTTCAACAAATTTCACAATGCTTTCTTTGTTATTTTCATTATTCTCTTTTTCAATATTTTGAGTTTTAACAGAATTTTCATCACAATTTTTGTCAAATGAACACAAAATATCATCAATATTTTTTACAAATGTGTAAAATTGCATTTTTTTCAAATAAGCAATTACGTTTGAAATTTCAGGCAATTCAACTTTTGTATCTTCAAAATCAAAATCAATATCCACGGTTTTTATAATCGTTGCAAGATATTTACTTAATTTTGCATCTTCAATACCGTCTTTAAGTCTGTTTCTTATAGCATTTTCAGGAATATTATCAACATCTGCTAAAATATCTTCCAAAGAAGAATATCTTGTTAACAATTTTTGAGCAGATTTTTCGCCGATACCCTTAACTCCTGGAATATTATCGGAAGTATCACCTCTAAGCCCTTTATAATCCGTAACTTGGCTTGGCCAAATTCCTAATTTTTCGTGAACTTTATACCAATCATACTCAAAATCAATATCCACGGTTTTTATAATCGTTGCAAGATATTTACTTAATTTTGCATCTTCAATACCGTCTTTAAGTCTGTTTCTTATAGCATTTTCAGGAATATTATCAACATCTGCTAAAATATCTTCCAAAGAAGAATATCTTGTTAACAATTTTTGAGCAGATTTTTCGCCGATACCCTTAACTCCTGGAATATTATCGGAAGTATCACCTCTAAGCCCTTTATAATCCGTAACTTGGCTTGGCCAAATTCCTAATTTTTCGTGAACTTTATACCAATCATACTCAATCAATTCACCTTTTGACGGAATTAAAACTTTTATCAAACCATCACGGTCAACCAATTGGAAAGAATCTTGGTCGCCTGTTAAAATATATGTTCTATGCCCCAATTTTGACGCTTTTGTTACAATCGTACCGATTACATCGTCAGCTTCAAAACCCTCTTTTGTATATATCGGAATATTAAACGCTTTTAACCCGTCAACAATCAACCCCAATTGACTACGCAAAGAATCCGGCATAGCCTCTCTATTAGCTTTATACTCTTGATATTTTTCTACACGAAAAGTCTGTCTGCCAACATCAAAAGTTACCGCAATTGAATCAGGTTTTATTTTTTTATTTTTCAACAAATCAAAAATGGATTTAAAAAATCCATAAACAGCCCAAGTTTGTTGTCCGTCAGAAGTTTTCATTCCCGTACGTTCAAGGGCATAATACTGTCTGAATGCAAGTGCATGACCATCTATTAAGATTAATGTTTTTTGATTGTCCATAACAAAAGAATATACCAAACATTTTATCTTAGCAACAAAAAAGCCGTGTATCACACGGCTTTTTATATTTCTAAGCAATTTCTTCTTTTACTTTTTTATCTTTTTTGTTCGGAAGTTGAATTAACTCTGCTTTGTTTCGGTTTTCTACCATATCTTTTGTTATTGTGAATGTTTTAACATTTTCTTTTGTTGGAACATCATACATAACATCAAGCATAAGTTCTTCAACGATTGAACGCAATGCTCTGGCTCCTGTTTTACGTTTGATTGCCTCTTTTGCAATTTCTTCAATCGCATCAGGCTCAAATGTTAAATCTACGCCGTCCATTTTAAGCAAACATTGATATTGTTTAATAATTGCATTTTTAGGTTCTGTTAAAATCATTTTTAAAGTTTTTTCATCTAACATATCTAAAACTGCATAAACAGGAACACGACCGATAAATTCAGGGATTAAACCGAATTTCAACAAGTCTTCAGGTTGAAGTTTTTTCAACATTTTTGATTGTTCTTGCTCTTTTTCAGCCTTTGTTAATGCAGGTTTTGAGCCAAAACCTAAAGAAGTACCGTCATCAGCACGTCTTTCAATAATCTTATCCAAGCCAACAAAAGCACCACCTACGATAAACAAGATATTGCTTGTGTCAATTTGAATAAATTCTTGATGTGGGTGTTTTCTTCCACCTTGAGGCGGAACATTTGCAACTGTACCTTCAATCATTTTTAACAATGCTTGTTGAACGCCTTCACCGGAAACATCACGTGTTATTGATGTATTTTCAGATTTTCTTGCAATCTTATCGATTTCATCAATATAAATAATGCCTGTTTCTGCTTTTTGAGCGTCAAATTCAGCGTTTTGATATAATCTTAATAAAATATTTTCAACGTCATCACCAACATAACCTGCTTCAGTTAAAGTTGTAGCATCTGCAACAGCAAACGGAACATCTAATAACTTAGCAAGAGTTTGTGCTAACAAAGTTTTACCGCTACCTGTTGGACCAACCAACAAAATATTTGATTTTTGGATTTCAACAGTATTTTGTTCTTTATTTTCTTTATTATGACGTAAACGTTTATAATGATTATAAACAGCTACTGAAAGCACCTTTTTTGCATCATCTTGACCAACAATATGTTCATCAAGATATGCTTTAATTTCGTGTGGCTTTGGAATAGCTTTTTCTTTTGTTGCTGAACCTTTTTCTTTTGAAGCTCCGTCTTTTTCTTTATTTTCGAAAAATTCTTCATCTAAGATTTCATTACAAAGTTCAACACATTCATCGCAAATATATACATCAGGACCTGCAATTAATTTTTTTACTTGGTCTTGAGTTTTTCCGCAAAATGAACATTGTAATCTGCTATCATCGTGCTTTGCCATTATTATCTCCTATTATATAGCATCTCTTGAAACTACTTTGTCAATCATACCATATTCCAAAGCTTCTGCCGGAGTCATAATATAGTCACGGTCTGTGTCTTTTTCAATTTTCTTGATTGATTGACCAGTATTTGATGCCAAAATTTCGTTTAATGATTTTTTAATTCTGATAATTTCAGCAGCTTGAATTTCAATATCTGTTGCTTGACCTTGAGCACCGCCTAAAGGTTGGTGGATTAAAACTCTTGAGTGAGGCAACGCCATACGTTTTCCTTTTGTACCTGATGACAACAAGAATGCACCCATTGATGCTGCTTGACCTAAACAAATAGTTGAAACATCAGCTCTGATGTGTTGCATTGTATCATAAATCGCAAAACCTGCTGTAACAGAACCGCCAGGGCTATTGATATACAACATAATATCTTTTTCAGGATTTTCACTGTCTAATAACAACAATTGAGCTACAACTAAATTTGCAACCATATCGTCAATTTGTGTTCCCAAAAAGATAATTCTTTCTCTTAACAATCTTGAAAAGATGTCGAATGAACGTTCACCTCTGCTTGATTGTTCAATTACTACAGGTACAAAACTCATTTTTTAATTTCCTTTCTTATATAA
>CAZKJV010000070.1:0-7955 GCA_964553175.1 uncultured Muribaculaceae bacterium
AATTTTACAACGGCTGAAAGTCAAGTATAATCCCTAATAGAATAGAATAGAATAGAATAGAATAGAATAGGTAAGTTGTGAGTTTTTTCCGCCAATGGTAACATTGAATTGATGGGAAGTATTGCGAAAAAATATGAAATAGTCTCATTAGGGCAAAATTGTTTATCTAGAACAATTCTAACAAGATGGAACATAAAACCTTCAAAAGCTGAGGGAGAATTATCATGTCCTTTTGATCTGGTAAAACATGAATTATCTCGAATAAATTACTATATCGAAAATGATTTTGAAGGCTATTTTGATGATTTATTTTTTATACTAAGAAAGCGAAATTTTTTAGATTTTAGAGGTAAAGGGCTTTGGCGAAAAAACGATGGTACAATATTTCTTCATGATAAAGATTGCAGGATTAATGATAGGGACAAATTAATAAGAAGAATAAGTGCTAGGATTGATAATTTTAGAGAGATAATAAAATCAGATACCCCGATATTATTTGTTTTAAATATTTGTGACTTTCACAAAAATTGTAATGCGGATATGGAAATCAAAAATTTGTATAATACCTTAAAAAAAGTTAGGGAAAATAAATACTTTAAATTAGCAGTTTTTGATTTCGGTGGTGTTACAACTGATTGTGATGATTATGCAATTTTACGGATTCCTGCTCCTATTGAAAATTTTGAAAAGAATTGGTATAAATCTTCATTTGTAAATTCGTCGTTAGGTAATTTTTTTGAAAAGATTATCTGTGAGTTTATTAAAGATATCTTGAAAAAAGATTTTAACGTATAAAATGTTTACTTTTAACTTGTAAGTCTAACCTGTTGTCATTAAGAAATAAAACAAAAAAAGAACCGTTTTGCGGTTCTTTTTTAATTATTAAAGACAAAGTCTATTACACTGTTTGTGTATTTGTAATATATTTCTCTTTATATTCTTCAAACATTTTTTCAAATGTTTCTTCGCCTGTACTTTTAATATTATGTAAGTATTCGTGTCTTTCAAATGAAGATTGATTGATTTGAATCATACAAGCTGCGATATTTGAACAGTGGTCTGAAACTCTTTCAATATTGTTCAAAACTTCTGTAAGCATAAAGCCTAATTCAATCGTACATTCGCCTTTTTGAAGTCTTTCAATATGTTTGTTTTTAGCTTCTGAAATTAAAATATCAATAACTTGTTCTAGTGGTTCAACTCGTTTTGCTTTTTCAATATCATCTTCGCTGAATGCTTCTGTTGTGATGTCCATAATTTCTGACAATGCACTTACCACACGTTTAAGTTCTTCTTTTGCAATTGGTGAGAATTCTAAATGTTTTTCATTCATTTCTCTTGCAACTTTTAAAATATTAACTGCGTGGTCGCCAATTCTTTCAAAATCGCTTATAGCGTGAAGTAATTTTGAAACTTCTCTACCATCTTCTTCTGCAAGGTTTTTGTTTGAAAGTTTTACCAAGAATGAACCTAATTTGTCTTCGTACATATCAATTCTTGGCTCTTTGCGTAAGATTTTTTCAAGACGTTTTTCGCTGAATTTGTTAATCATTTTCAATGAACGGAAGAAGTTTTTCTTAGCCATAATTCCCATAGTGCCAGTCAAATTTTTACATTCAACAATAGCGAATGATGGAGTGATTAAAAGTCTTTCGTCTAAGAATACAGGAGCTTCATCTCTACCGATTTTTTCTTTAACTGCCCATTTTGCAATTTTTTCAAGTTGTTTTGCAAATGGTAACAATATAATTGTTGTAGTAATATTAAATACTGTATGGCAGAAAGCTATACCAACAGGATTAATTGCTTCTGTTTTGAATGTAAATCTGAATATAAAATCACCCAAATAAAATATCGCTAAGAATACTATTGTACCAATAACGTTGAATGAAATGTGTACCGCTGATACTCGTTTTGCGTTTGTACCAACTCCGATACTAGAAATCAACGCTGTAACGCAAGTACCGATATTTTGACCCATAATAATTGGAATAGCCATTCCGTAAGTTACTCCACCTGTCATTGATAAGGCTTGTAAAATACCAACAGATGCAGCTGAACTTTGAATGATACCTGTAAATACTGTACCTATGATTACACCTAAAATAGGGTTAGTAAATGCTGTTAAGATTTGAGTAAATTCCGGCATGTCAGCTAGAGGTTTCATAGAGTCAGACATTAATTGCATACCGTACATAAGTATTGCAAATCCGACCATGATGCTACCAAGACTTTTGCTTTTATCTCTTTTTGCACCCATTATTAGTAAAATACCTACTAATGCGATAAGTGGTGAGAATGATTCAGGTTTTAATAATCTTAAAAAGAAGTTAGAACTTTCAATGCCAGATAATGATAAAATCCAAGCTGTTAACGTTGTACCGATGTTTGACCCCATTATGACACCGATTGTTTGACCCAACTCCATAATTCCAGAGTTTACCAAACCTACAAGCATTACTGTTAATGCTGATGATGATTGGATTGCAATTGTTATCCCTGCACCTAATGCTAATGATTTCATTGGATTAGATGTCATTGCTTTTAACATTTTTTCTAGTTTTCCGCCTGCAACTTTTTCAAGCCCTGACGACATTACGTTCATACCGTATAAGAAAAATGCTAATCCACCGAGTAACGTGAATATTGAAAATATGTCCATAAAATCTCCTCTAATATATTTCTTATTTCATACACCATAATTTTAGAAAAGAGAAAATCTTATGTAAATATTATGTTACTATTTTGTAAACTTAACTTTTTTAAAAAATTCGTCAGTTATAAGTTGTGAATATTTTTTGTTTTCGTTTAGTGAAACAAGCATAAAAGAGTCGTCGTCATTGACGTCTACTGCTGAAATTATTCCGCCAACAGTTCCGATAGGTAATTTGTTTATTTTTGCCGTAAATCTTACGTATGGAACTGTTTGACCGTATGCTTTCATTCTTCCGCTTTTTGTAATAGTGAAATCATCTACTTGTAAAGATTGATACTTAAATTTGTTTATCAAAGAGTCAATTTTATTTTCAACATTATTTTCTTCAAAATCTTCCACTGTCAAAATAGGATTTTTACCTGATTTTACGATTACAATTTTTTGACCTGATGCGTTGTGTTCGGCTAAAACTCCTTGGTATCCGAAAGCACTTGCCGCTTTGTCAATTGAAAATTCCTCTGAAATTTGAGAAAAATCTCCAAGTTTGCTAGCTCTTTCCATTATTGACTCTTGAGAATCTGAAAAATATTTATTATATTGTTCTATCAAAAAATCCTTGCCACCAATAGAAATAAAGCCTATTAGAGCAAGTGATAAAATAATTATTTGTAAAATTTTCTTTAAGCAACCCATGGTTATTTTGTCCTACATTAAATTTTACATGTTATTATTTTAGTAGGAAATTTAATTCATGGCAACACAAATCATAAATAATATAAAAACAAAAGACGTTAATATTTCTGACGCAACACCTGCGATGCAACAATATCTTGAAATAAAACAAGAGCATCAAGATAAAATTTTGCTTTATCGAATGGGTGATTTTTACGAAACATTTTTTGAAGATGCCGTAAAAATGTCAAAAGAGCTTGAAATCACGTTAACTGCTCGTGATTGTGGTACAGTTATCGGTAAAATTCCTCTTGCGGGAATTCCTGCAAAAGCGGTTGATACTTATCTTGAAAAACTCGTTCAAAAAGGAATAAAAGTCGCTATTTGTGAACAGCTTGAAGATCCAAAACAAGCAAAAGGTATTGTAAAAAGGGGGATTACTCGTATTGTAACTGCAGGTACGATTACAGAAAGTAATTTATTAGACCAAAACAAAAATAATTATATTTGTGCAATGTTTAAAGATGAAAAATCTGATGTATACGGTTTTGCATACACGGATATTTCAACAGGTGAATTTAAAGTAACTCAAGCACCTTACAATTTAATTCTTTCTGAATTAGCAAGAATTAAACCGTCTGAAATAATTGCACCGTCTGCAAAACGTGAAATTTTGCCGTTTCAGATTGTTCCAGAAGAAACAATTGATTTGCCTGATGAAATTATTTCTTTGTACAATTGTTCAAAAGTTCCTGCAAGTATTTTTGCCGAAAGTTTTGCTAAAAATAATTTAAAAGCGGCATTGAAAATTCAAACTTTAGATGGAATTGGTTATGATGATTGTAAATTAGGTTTTAGGGCTGCCGCTGGTGTTTTGGGTTATATTTGGGAAACTTTAAAAGAAAATTTTCCAAAATTTGAAGCGATTGAGTCTTATGTTTTGTCTGAATATGTTTTGATTGATTCTTCAACAAGAAAAAATTTGGAATTGGTTGAAACAGCTCGTGAAAAAAACAAATACGGCTCGCTATTATGGGCTTTAGACAAGACTAAAACAAATATGGGTGCAAGACTTTTACGTTCTTGGATTTGCCAACCTTTAAAAGATATTGATTTAATAAGAAGACGTCAAGATTTTGTTGCACAGTTAATTGAATTAGACGAAACAAGACAAGGTTTGTCGGATTGTTTAGAACAAATTTACGATATACAACGACTTGCGACGAGATTAAGTAATGGTTCTGTTTCACCTAAAGATTTTATCGGTTTAAAATTATCATTAATGCATTTGCCTGAAATTCTTAATTATGTTTCCACAATTGACACTGATTTATTTGATGAAGTAAAAGAATTTGCAACGGAATTATCTGATTTTGCAGATATAATTGATAGAACGATTCAAGAAAATCCGCCAATCATTTTGAAAGAGGGAGGTATTATAAAAGAGGGTGTAAACGGTGAACTTGATTACTTAAATGACTTGTTAACCGGTGGCGAAAATTGGTTAAGAACTTTTGAAGAACAAGAAAAAGAAAGAACTGGTATTAAAAATTTAAAAATCGGTTTTAACAAAGTTTTCGGGTATTTTATTGAGGTTACAAATTCTTATTTGAATATGATTCCGGACTCTTACGTCAGAAAACAAACTTTAACAGGTGGTGAAAGATTTATCACAGATGAGTTAAAAAAACACGAAGATGAAGTTTTGAACGCTCAATTTAAGGCTCGAGAATTAGAATATAAATTGTATACAGAGTTCAAAGAGTATTCAAAAGAATATGTTTCAAAAGTAAGAATTTTAGCTGAAAATATTGCAAAATTAGATGTTTTAAATTCATTTGCAATTACAGCTTTGGAAAATAATTATACTCGTCCGGAGGTAAATGAAAGTGGTGAATTTATTGTAAAAAATGGGCGTCACCCAGTGTTAGAATTGATTTTGCCTCTTGGTGAATATGTGTCTAATGATTTGGAATTAAGTGCGGATTCTATTGATAAAACTCAATTTATGATTTTAACTGGTCCGAATATGGCTGGTAAATCAACTTATATGCGACAAAATGCTTTGATTGCATTGATGGCTCAAATTGGTTCGTATGTGCCTGCGGATAAGGTTACATTGGGTATTGTGGATAAAATTTTTACTCGTGTTGGAGCAAGTGATGATTTAACTTTAGGTCAATCAACGTTTATGGTTGAAATGATTGAAACTGCCTATATTTTAAATTCTGCAACAAAAAATAGCTTAATTTTACTTGATGAAATCGGTCGTGGTACAAGTACTTATGATGGTGTTGCGATTGCTTGGGCTGTTGCTGAATATATTGCTACAAAATTAAAAGCAAGATGTATTTTTGCTACGCATTATCACGAGTTGAACGTTATGACGCAATCATATCCTCAAATAAAAAATTATAGAATAACTATTTCTGAAAATGATGGCGAAATAATCTTTTTACGTAAAATTGTTCAAGGCGGAGCAAGTAAGAGTTATGGTATTCAAGTTGCAAAAATGGCGGGGTTGCCGAATGTTGTTTTAGAACGTTCTAGCGAATTGATGCAAAAACTTCAGCGAAATCATTCTAAAAACTTGTCGTCAAAGAAATCGTCTTTACCTCAAGTCGATGCTCCTCAACTAAATCTTTTTTAAGATATAGTAACATTTCATTATATAAAATTTTTATATGCTAATATTAAATAGAGAATGTTAAGAGTATGGACATATTTTAATAAAAAATATCCGAATTGTTAAAAAGGAGAAATTATGGGATTACTAGAGAAGAAACCGGAAAATATTTTGAAAGACGCATTGAAAGTTTTAGGTAAAAAACAACTTTCTTTGATTATTCACGGAAGCAGTTTTCCTGATGTTGAAACAGAAGACACTGCATACGGAAATTATAATTCAACAGGTGCAAAAAGTTTGATTGATTATATTTCTGGTGTATTTACATCTATTCAATTAGGTCCAAACGGAAAGCTAAAATCTTGTGATAGCTCTCCTTATACTAGTACTATTTTTTCGGGTAATCCTTTATTTATAGATTTGAAACAATTGACAACACCTGAATGGGATTGTATTTTGTCTGAAGAAACATTTAACTCTATTGTTGCAGAAAATCCTAATAAAAACGTAAATAAAACTGCATTTTCTTATGCATATAGAAGACACGGTGAAGCTTTAAGCGAAGCTTATGAAAACTTTATTAAATCTGAAAACTTGAAAAAACACAGAACAAAATTTGAAATTTATAAACGCAATAATGCAACTTGGTTGGAAAACGATGCGTTATATCAAGCTTTGTCTGTTGAACACAACAATGATTATTGGCCATTATGGAAATCTGAAACAGATAAAAATTTATGCAATCCAAAATCTATTGAAGAAAGAATGGAATATGCAAAAAGAATTCAAGAAATTGAAGATAAATATGCAAGAGAAATTGATTTCTACAAATTCTGTCAATATATTTTAAATTGTCAATCAGAAGAAACAAAAAAATATGCTGATAAAAAGAAAATTAAAATGATTGCTGACCGTCAAGTTGCTTTCTCTGATAGAGATATTTGGGCATACAAACAATATTTCCTAGATGGTTGGTGTTTAGGTTGTCCGCCTGATTACTTCTCTGCAAACGGACAAGCTTGGGGCTTCCCTGTAATGAACCCTGAATATATGTTCAACGAAGATGGCTCTTTGGGTGACGGCGGAAAATTGATGAAAGAATTATTCAGAAAAATGTTCCGTGAAAACAAAGGTGGCGTAAGAATTGACCATATCGTTGGTTTAATTGACCCGTGGGTATATAAAGCAGGACATAATCCAAAAATTGAAGAAGGTGCAGGACGTTTGTATTCTTCTCCTGAACACGAATTTTTATCAAAATTTGCAGTGATTACAAAAGACAATTTGAATTTAGAAGTTCCTGCTGATAAAGAACAAAGAGTTCAAAAACTTACAAAAGCTCAAATTAAAGCTTACGGAAGATTGATTGAAAAAATTGTTATTGCAGCTGCAAAAGAAGAAGGTTTAAATAAAAATTCTATCGTTTGTGAAGACTTAGGTACTTTAACAAATCCTGTTGCTGCAGTTTTAAAAGAATACGGTTTGTTGGGTATGAGATTAACTCAGTTTGTTTTACCGGAAGTTGAAGAACACCCTTACAGATGTAAAAATATTACTCCAAAATGTTGGGCTATGGTTGGAACTCATGACAATCAACCTGTTTCAATGTGGGCGGATTCAATGGTAAACACTCATGAGGGATACTTACACGCTAAATCTTTGGTTGAAGATGTTTATCCTGATGTTGAAAACAAAGATGATGTGATTGTAAAATTAACTCAAGACGCTGAATTTTTAACAAAAACAAAATTGATTGAAATTTTCGCATCAAAAGCTGAAAATATTCAAATCTTCTTTACAGATTACTTTAATTTAAAACAAGTTTATAATGTTCCTGGTACATCTGGTGATGCAAACTGGGCATTAAGACTACCAAACAATTTCAAATCTTTAACTTCTATTGATTTACCTGAAATCTTAAAAATGGCAATTGAAGCTAGAGGTAAAGAATTTGCAGAAAAACATTCTAAATTAATAGTAAAATTAAATAACATGTAATTA
>CAZKJV010000071.1:0-7919 GCA_964553175.1 uncultured Muribaculaceae bacterium
TTTATATATATATTATTATGTTCTTCATTCATGGTACTGACACGTTACCTCGAAGACAAAAACATTGGAACACTAATTCCGACCTTTGGCAACAACACTTAACATTCTTACGCAATCAAAGATTGCTTGAATGTTAGTATTTTGCATTCGTCCTTCTAAGGCTCGATTTCATCTCGCCAAGAATGAACCTATGTCATTAACGAATCAATTAAATTTTTCCATGTCACAGGAATTTTGAAAAAATTTTTTTCCTAATTTTTCGGCACAATTTTGGACTCAAATTTCAAAAGTGACTTGCCCGTAATAATCAAACCATTCGTAATATGCCCCAATATGCCCTAAAATTAGCAATCATACGAATTAGAAACATTTTGCCCGAAATAATCACACCATCCGTAAGTTCGTATAAAGAGTATTTTGGAGTAGTTTGGTTACGAATTGTAGTATTTTTTTCTACCCCTCAATCGTCCTATTTAAGCCAAAAAACCAAAATAATCGTACCATCTGTAATAATCTAAGCACTCATAAGAGTACAAAGCAATAAAAAACGCTTCCGAAAGTGTTCGGAAGCGTTCTAAATGGTGGAGGATAGGAGATTCGAACTCCTGACCCCCTGCGTGCAAAGCAGGTGCTCTACCAGCTGAGCTAATCCCCCACGAGGAGTCTGTACATTCATTATACATACTAATTTTTTTTTGTAAATACCTATTTTATTATTTCGCTTAACATTTTTTCAAAAAACTTATTTAAACGCTCTTTATCCTCTCTATACCAATATCCCACAAGTGCCTCAAATGCTGTCGCACGGCGGTATTCTTTTTGGTTATTTCTTCTTGCAACCGGAACTTCCATATTTCTTGCTCGGCGTTCAATCTCTTGTTCTTCTTCTGTTAATTCAGTTTCTATTTTTTCTAACAAATATGATTGAAATGAGGCTTTTACTCTTGCTGTTGTTTCTTTATGCAAATCTTTTGGGTTTTTGCACGTATCAACCATTTGTTCTCTTACAAATAATTCCCAAACGGCATCGCCCAAGTGTGCGTAATTTCTCATGTTTAACTCTTGCATTTCTAACCTCGTTTCTGTTCTGTTTAATTTTATCACAATTTTTTAAATTTTATTGAATTTCTTCTTTTATCATTAGATAATTTTATCAAAGGAAGGTTTTTTATGAAAAAGATTTTATTATTTTTAATGATATTTTTATGCGGTAGTGTTGTATTTGCTGAAGTTTCTCAAACGGAAATTTCTTCTGAATCTAACGCTCTTTCAAATAAAGAAGTTAAAGCTCAACTTCAAAAAATTAAAACAAAACGCATTATCATCGCAAATGCTTTGAGATTGACCGACGCACAAAAAGAAAAAGCAAATAAAATTTATTCTAAAAATTTTGAAAAAGAAGCATTATTGTTAGCACAATTGAAAAAAGAGCAATCAATTTTAAAAGAAATGTCTAACAAAAAACATTATTCATCTGAAAGAAAAGCTCAAAGAAAAATCGTTTATGAACTTGAAAAAGCTATTATAAATATTGAAGATGACATGGATAAAGAGTTCAGAAAAATTTTAACTCGTGAACAAAAATCTAAATTTAATAGATTTAAGCGTGAAATAACTATTTCTGATTTCTAAAATTTCAAAATAAATTTATTAAAAGGGCTTTAATCTTTCTTTGATTAAAGCCCTTTTTGATGGTTTTGTTATAATTCTCTTCTATTTTTCATTTTAATTCTTATTTTAACGAAAATTGTAAAACGTTTGACTCGTGTCTTTCTTCAATTTCGTCGTGTTTGCTTTCGTCTGGCAATTCCCAACATTTTACACAACGTGCTTCATAAGTTTCGTCCCCACCAATCATAATTAATGGTGAATTTTTATCTGCTGGTTTGCCGTCAATTAATCTTTGAGTTCTAGTAGCGTGTTCAGAACCGCATTTCATACATACTGCGTGCAATTTATCAACAGTTGTTGCTAAGCACATTAATTCAGGCATAGAACCAAAAGTGTCGCCTTTAAAATCTAAGTCTAAGCCTGTTCCGATAACTTTTTTACCTTGATCCATTAATTTTGCAATAACTTTTACGATATTTGAATCAAAGAATTGTAATTCGTCAATAGCAACAATTTCGTCGTCTTCTTTAACCAAGCTTAAAATTTGAATAGAGTGGCGAACTTTAACCGCATCTAACCAAAGCCCGTTTCTTGATTTGATGTAGTCGCCTTGTTCTCTTGTGTCAATTTGTGGAGAAATTACTTTAACTTTTTTCTTTGCAATAATACAGCGTTTTATACGTCTTAGTAATTCTTCAGTTTTTCCACAGCTCATAGGACCTGTGATTAGTTCAAAGCAATAACCTTGCATTTTTTATCCCTATTTTTCTTCCCAATTTCTATATATTAATTGTACAACTTAAAAACATGTCATGCCCTATAAGTTTTACAAAAATTATCAAATAAAAAACCGACTTATAAAAGTCGGCAATTAAAACCACGTATTAGAAGAGAGGAATTAGAGATGTGGGCATATTAATTATCCTTACCCACACTTATACAATTCCACACATTTAAAGTTTTATAACATTTTTTCTAAATTTTTATGTAATTTTGTAACATTTGTTTACATAAGAGATGATATTTTAAATAATTATGGAAAATTTTTATGAATTTAAATAGTCTATACCGCTTACGGTTTGTAAGTTTTCGGCATTTTGGAGTAATGGAAAATCGTCCAAGTTATTATTTTTTATGAATTCTATTGCTTCATTTCTTGCTATTTCCAGAATTGCTGTATCTTTTACGATGTCTGCAACAACCATATCAGGTAAACCACTTTGTCGTACGCCTAAAAATTCCCCAGGGCCTCGAAGTTCTAAATCTTTTTCTGCAATTACAAAACCGTCATTTGTTTGTGTCATGATTTCGAGTCTTGCAAGTGTTTCAGGATTTCTGGAAGATGAGGTTAAGATACAGTAAGATTGATGTTCTCCACGCCCTACACGTCCTCTAAGTTGGTGTAATTGAGAAAGTCCAAAACGTTCAGCGTTTTCAATTACCATAATTGTTGAGTTTGGAACATCAACGCCGACTTCAACAACAGTTGTAGAAACTAGGATGTTATATTTTCCGTGTTTAAAATCGTCCATGACTTTTTCTTTTTCGTTATTTTTAAGTTTTCCGTGAAGAAGTCCGATTTTTAAATTTGGAAAAATTTCTTTTTGTAATTTTTCGGCTTCGATAGTTGCCGCCTTGGCAGAAAGAGTTTCGCTTTCTTCTATTAGGGGATATACAATGTATGCTTGTCGTCCTTCGTTGATTTGTTCTTGAATAAGTTTGTAAATTTGTTTTTTTGAGTTGATTATTGCGGTTTTAATTGGTTTTCTTCCTTTTGGCAATTCATCAATTATCGTTAAATCTAAATCTCCGTGAACTGAAAGTGCAAGAGTTCTCGGAATTGGAGTTGCTGTCATTGTTAAAACTTGTGGAGAGCTGGCTTTTTTACGTAGGTTTAGGCGTTGTTTTACGCCAAATCTATGTTGTTCGTCAATAACAATTGCACCCAGATTTGCAAATTCAATATTATCTTGAATAAGTGCGTGGGTTCCGACCGCAATGTGCGTTTGTCCGTTTTTCAAGTCAGTTTCTTGTGCAGTTCTTATTTTTTTGCCGAAGCTACCTAAAAATAGTCCTACGTGAAGTCCTAGAGGTGTAAGCCAATTTACAAGGTTATTGTAATGTTGTTGTGCCAAAATCTCCGTAGGTGCCATGATTGCACCTTGATAACCGCATTCAACGGCTGTAAGGAGCATAATGCATGCAACAACAGTTTTTCCGCTACCTACGTCCCCTTGTAGTAATCTTTGCATTGGTTCATCGGATTGTAAGTCGTTTAGAATTTCGTTTACAGCATTTTTTTGTGCGTTTGTAAGTTCAAATGGTAAATTTTTAATGAAATTCATTACTAAACCATCATCTTTGATATTAAATTGCAGAGAATCGTGTTTGTTTCGGTTTTGTTCTCTTATTTTTGCAAGTCGCATTTGTGCAATAAAAAATTCTTCAAAAACCAGTGAAAATCTTGCTTGTTCCAGTTTTTCCATTGTTTCCGGAAAATGCATTTGTCTAACAGCTTCTGCTTTTTCCATAATGTTATATTTTTTGCAAAGATATTCAGGTAGAACAGTTTTTATTGTGTGTTGAAATGTTTCAAGTGCGTTGAAAACAGCTTTTCGAAGTGTTTTCATGTTCAAATTTTCGCTTAGTGGATAAATTGGAACAATTCGCCCAAGGTTTAAGTTTGAGTTTTCAAAAATATCATCTGCAATAATTGAATAAGTAGGCTTATCAAGAGTTTTTTGCATATTGTATTTGTTTAGTTTCACTTCGCCTGAAACCATTATTCCTGCACCTTGAGGAAATTGTGCTTTTGTACGTTCTAAAACAAATCTATTTGCTTTTGCTTGGAAAAAGTTTAATTCAATTGAGCCGGTTTCGTCGGCAATTTTAATTTTAGTAACACCTAAATTATTTCGAGTGGTGAAGGTTTGAGCGGATTTTATAAATCCGAAAATGGTTGTAGTTGTGCCTTTTTGTAAATCTTTTATAAAAGTTCTGCCTGAATAATCAATATGACGTCGAGGGAAATAATACAAAAGATCGTTTGCCGTATAAATATTCAATTTATTGAGCATATAACCAATTTTTGGTCCTACGCCTTTAACGTAAGTAACATCACATTTATCAGGCATTTTGTTGTAGTTTTGATTTGATTTAGAGTCCTCTTTTTGAGGATTTAATTCTTGTTTCATAACGTTGCAAAAACGATTTATGATTTTTTTTCTAACCATTAAACTTTCAAAAGGGTAGCGTTCAAAAGCTTCTAGCATAATTCGCCATTTTGGGTTTTTTGTTGCTTTGTATTCTTTTAAGATTTCAGAGCGTAAATATTTTGAAAAAACTTTAGTTTTTCCTTGAATATCTATGTAACCGTATTTAATTTCTATTTCTATGGCTTGTCTTATTTGGTCTAAATTTTCCATTATTTAGCCTTATCTACGATAACTTCAACATAATTGTTATTAAAATATTTGTTTGCAACTGTTTTAACGTCTTTTGCCGTAACGGATTGAATTAGTTTTGCATATTGTTCTACAAATTCAAAGCCTCTGCCTGTTGCCTCATACATTGCTAAAGCTCCAGCTTTGTCTAAATTTGTTTCAAGGGCAAGAATATATTGTCCGATTAGTAAATCTTTTGCGTCTTGAAGTTCTTCTTCAGATACTGTTGTTGTTTTTAAAATATTTATTTGTTTCATTAAATTTTCTTTTGAAGTTTGAACTTTTGCAGGATTAGTTCCGATAAATACTGTGTATTTTCCTTTCAATACGTTCGGTGAAAAACCTGAACCGACTTGATATGCAAGGCTTTGTTGCTCTCTAAGGTTTCTAAATAATCTTGAACTCATTCCAGAACCCATAAAAGAGTCTATAACTTGTAGAGTTGCAAAATCTTTTAGGTTTTGAGTTCCGTCTGTTTGCCAACCAATAAAAATCCAAGATGTTTGCAAATCTTTTATTGGAATATTTGTTTTTGTAATAGTTTTTCTTTGTGGAATGTCATTTTTATGGCTTGAAAACTCGAATTTTGAACCGTTTTTAGAGTTAAAAATTTCTGACATTTGATTTATTATATATTGCTTGTCAACATCACCATTTACAGAGATGATAAGGTTTTGAGGATAGAAAATCTTGTTATAATATTCTATAACCTGTGATTTTTTTATTGTCGGTAAAGTTTTTTCTAATAATTTTGTTGAATTAGAATAGATTGAACCTGAATAAATTAATGATGAATATTCTTCCATTGCTCGTTTTAGAGGAATATCTCGATTTGATTTTATGTTATTTAGCATAAATTTTCGTGCTTTTTCAAATTCAGTGTTATCAAAGGTTGAATTTTTTACGATTTCATTTAGAAGTTCTAAAGTTAAATTTAGTTCCTCTTTTGTTGTAACAACGTTTAGGGTGAAGTAGTCAACTTGCGACGATGGTGCAATTTGAATACCTTTTTCTTCCAAAATATTTGCTAATTCGGATTGGGTGTAATTTTTTGTACCTTTTAACATTGTTGAAGCTGTTAAATTGGCAACACCACAGACTTTTTCTAAAAATTCTCCACCTTTTGCTTTGATTGAAATTGCAATAATATCATTGTTTTTATGTTGGTTTAAAAGTAATGTCGCACCTGTATCTAATTGTAATTTTTCTGTGTTATAAGCTGATTTAATAGTTTTTGCGGTGTGGTTTGTTGTTTGTTTTGAACAATCACATGCAGGTTTTTCTACATAAGTTTCAGGAATAACAATTGATATGGCTGATTTATTTTCGCCAAGATATTTTTGTGCAACTTTTTGAACTTCTTCTGTGGTTACAAGTTTTATTTTTTCTAAATAGTCATCATAATTCTTTATATCACCTGTCAAAACTGTTGTGTAACCCATTTCCATTGCGATATTTGATACAGATTCTCTGGAATAATGAGTATCTCTGATGATAATATTTTTTGCTCGTTGAACTTCTTCATCGGTTACACCGTATTTTTGGATTTTTTGAATTTCATTAAAAATTTCTTTTTGTAATTTGTCTTTGTTTTCCGGTTGAAAATTTGAACCGATATAAAAAACGCCGTCATCTTTAAAAGAGCCATTACTTGCATATATTGAATTTGCAAGTTGTTTTTGTTCTTTTATTGTTTGATAAAATCTTGATGAACGTCCATCACCTAAGATTGAGGCTAAAATATCAAGTGCGAATTCGTCTTTGTGTACTGCATTTGTTCCTCTAAATCCAATCATCATATAGCCCGAATTACAAGGAAATTTTTCTAGTTTCACTCGTTGTTGCGTGATTGGAGGTTCTTTTTTGTAAGTGATTTTTTTTGATTTTTTATATTTTTGTCCAAATGCTTTTTCAATTTTTAATGCTGTTTCGTCAGGATTAACATCACCGATTACAATAGTTATCATGTTTTCCGGAGTGTAATGTGCGTGATAATAGTCAAAAATTTCATCACGAGTAATATTTTCAATTATTTCAGATGTTCCTATTACTTGTCTTTTGTATGGGTGAATTTTGAAAATTAATTCGTTTAAATTGTCGTAAACAATGTCGTTTGGTGAATTTTTGTCTTTTGAAATTTCTTCTAATACAACTTTGCGTTCTCTATCCATTTCAGATTGAGGGATAGCAGGGTTTAAGAGCATATCTGCGTGTAAATCCAATGCTAAGTCAAAATCTTTTGATGGTAATTTGATATAATAATGCGTAAAATCTTTGCTTGTAGCAGCGTTTGTTACTGCCCCTTTTGATTCTAAAATCTTGTCAAATGTTCCTAATGGAGTTTTTTCAGTTCCTTTAAAGAATAAATGTTCTAAAAAGTGTGAAACCCCGTTATTTTTATCGTTTTCATTTATTGAGCCTGTTTTTATCCAAGTGTCAATAATGACTATCGGATTTGATTTGACTTGTTTTATAATGATTGTTTGTCCGTTATTGGCTTTGTAAACGTTATAATCTGATGCTAAAACGCAAGAGCCTAATAAAATAATTGACAATAATACTATATATTTTTTCATTAAATATCCCCTTTTATAATAGGGACATTTTACACAAAAAAAATATCTGTTTCAACTAATCAACACACTAATATAACAATTCTTTTATATCGTTTTTATTAAAGTTGTATAAGGTCGTTAGAATTTCTACGATTTCTTTTGACTTAAATCCTTTTTCTTTTAGGTTTTCTATTTTATCTTTTATTGTTGTTGTTTCGTCAGATTTAATTCCAAAAGTCATAGCAACAATTTCACCTTTAACTTCGCCTGAAAAATGTTCAATTGCATTATTTATATTATCTATAAATAT
>CAZKJV010000072.1:0-7897 GCA_964553175.1 uncultured Muribaculaceae bacterium
GTGTAATTGTCCTTATTTCCTTCCGCAAAAAAAAAGACCCGCTAAGGTCTTAAAAATTTTGTATAGGACTCTGCCGAAAAAACGATTAATAATCGTTTTTGAGAGGTGTAATTGTCCTTATTTCCTTCCGCAAAAAAAAAGACCCGCTAAGGTCTTAAAATTTTGTATAGGGAAGGAAATAAGGAAATTTAATAAACACGACGTTATCTAGTTAGAACCAGACAACATCAAAAATCTTTCTTTCATGAAATCGCAATACATATCCACGTCATCTCGATTTTCATCAGTCAAGTTCGCAACATCTTCATAAGACTTGATATCCACAATTATGCGTTCATTTTTTAAATCATTGTACATACCACATATCCCATTAGTTTGCGTAACTCATATTACATTAATCGGCTTGCCAAAATAAAAACTTTAGGGTTTTCGTTTACAATGTTACATATCTTTACAATAATATCGGAGTAAACGTTTTTGAAAAACGTTCTTTGAAATCACAAATTTCATCAAGCATTAATTTAAAATCCGCATATTCTATGCAGTGCAACACGTTTGAGATTTCAACATTTTGTATAAATTCAAGTTTATATTCTTTTTCGTTTTGTTCAAGAATTTTTATCATTTTGCATTCAGCAAAAATATTCAATAATTTTTCAACACAATCTTCTGTTATCGCAAGGAAAGAAGAACTTTTTTTCAAATCGAAAACTCCGTCTTTATTATTACAAGCATATTTAATCATGCCGGAAATCGTCTTTAATAAACTTTGTTCGTCAATTTTTGCAAAATTACAAGGCATGTAATGAATGTGCAACGGCGAAACTTGTTCAATCATTTCATTAAAAATTTCTTCACTTGGCGGATAGTCAAAAAACATTATACTATCAGCTTTGCTTAAATTTTGTCTTGATACAACTCTTTCAAATATTGCACTATAAGGTTTTAGACTTTTTATAATTTCTTGATTTTCGGCAAAAGCAATAATATTCATTTTTGAAGTTTTGATATAATCTTCAACAAGTAAAGAAATATTTGATTTATTTCTATGGTCAAAAACTTTTGTTTGAGAAGAATTTTCTTCTTCTTCATTCTCCAAAACGTCGCTATGAATATCCGAAACTATTAATTGCAATTTCGTAACGCCTCTAAACGTATTACTTTTTGGCGAAAATGCAACATCTAATTTATCACCCTCAACAAGCGGAATATCACCTTTTGACCACCAAACGCAAGTATAAACGGCATCTTTACCTTGAACTTTTAAACTTAAGTGATTTTTTTCTGACCCCATTAAAGATTTTTCTTTTACGATAAAATCCTTAATTGCAAAAACAGGTGATGGATTTGAGGCTCCAAACGGTTCAAGTTTCGCAATTTCTTCAACAAGCATTAAGTCTAAATCTTTTTCCGAAAGTTCTAAATCTATATCTATAATAGGAGTTAAATCCAAACCCTCAGACATTTCTTTAACGGTATTATTCAATGCAGTTTTAACCTGCTCAAACGTTGCTTTTTCTTCTGAAAAAGAAAGCCCAGCAGCCATTTCATGCCCGCCATATCCGTCAAATAATTCTGCATTTATATCAATAACGTCATAAAGATTAATACCCTTTATACTTCTTGCAGAACAACGATATTGCTTACTTTCTTCATGATAAGTCATAATAAACGCAGGTTTATAGTATTTTTCAACAAATTTTGAGGCTACAATACCGATTATACCTACATTCCAATCTTTACCAAATAAAACTATCGCATCATTTTTTGTATTTTCTTTTAAATACAATTCTTCTGCCTCTAAAAAAGTATTTTCACAAAGACTTTGGCGAACTTTGTTTAATTCATTTAAAGTTTGTACGGCAAGTTCTATTTCGGTATTATTATCAGACAAAAGAAGTTTTAAAGCGGTATCAACATTGTCCAAACGCCCTGTTGCATTAATTCTCGGAGCAACGCCAAACGCAATGTTATCAGAGGTTAAACCCTCTTCCGGTTTTACACCCGAACTTTCTAAAAGTCTTGTAAGTCCATAGTGTTGACCTTTTGAAATCAACTCAAGCCCTTTTGTTACATAATAACGATTTTCACCGATTAAAGGTACAATATCCGCAATTGTACCAACAGCAACAAGCGGTAGGATTTCATACACAAATTCTGGCTTATTGTATTTTGTAAGTAAAGCTTGAGCAAGTTTAAACGCAACTCCACAACCTGCAAGAGAAGTCAATTCAGTAATTTTTCTTGCAGAAAGATTTTCATCAAGCGAATTTTGAGCCTTTGGATTTATAATAGCAAAAGCTGGTGGTAATTCTTCAGGTGCTTCGTGGTGGTCTGTGATAATAACATCAATTCCGAAACTATTTAAAAATTTCACTTCTTCAAGATTACTTATCCCACAATCGACAGTTATTATGAGTTTTGGCTTTTTTGCCGTCATAATTTTTACGAGAGTTTTGGTGTTCATACCATGCCCCTCGTCTTCCCTATCCGGAATATAATAATCAACATTTGCATTCAAAGTTTTAAACGTCTTTATTAAAGTTGATGTTGATGTAATTCCGTCGGCATCAAAATCCCCATATATCAAAATCTTTTGTTCAGAATCTATCATTTCTGAAATTTTTTCTACTGCTTTTTGCATATCACAAAAAACATTAGGCTCTGACAGTTTCATTTCTAACGGATTTAAAAACTCTTTTATTTCAGATGTTTTTGTAATACCACGTGATGCTAAAAGTCTTTCTATCAAAGACTTTTTAGCATATTTTTCATCTATGGTTTTTATTCTCCACTCTTTTTGCATAATTAATTATCTACTACATCTACAATTGTTTATTTTTTGAGTTAAAACTTCAATGCCCTTTAGTAACTGAGCATCTTTTTTGCTTTTAATATCTTCATCTGATAATTCCACGATTATATCAGGAGTAATACCTTTTTTATGAATATCATTGCCGTTTGGTGTTAAATATCTTTGAATTGTAATATTTACCCCAGAGCCTTCAGGAAGTTTATTGATTTCTTGTACAATACCTTTTCCGAAAGTTTGTGTACCAACAAGAGTTGCACGACCATTGTCTTTCATTGCACCTGATAAGATTTCACTTGCTGATGCTGAACCTTTATCTACAAGAATTACAATAGGTTTTGAAGTTATATATTCATTTGTTGCACGTGCAGTTTCTTTATAACCGTCCCTATCAACAGTACTTACAATAACTCCGCCTTTTAATAACATATTTGCAATCAAAACAGCATTTGTCAAAAGCCCACCAGGGTTTGAACGTAAGTCAATAATATAACCTTGTTTATTTCTATTTTTTAGTAACAATTCGCCAACTTCTTTACCTGCATTTTGGCTTATGAACGTACTTAATCTAATATATTGAATATTTTCTGGAATTGTTGTTTTCATTGGCGGAGTTGTTGAAACAGCTTTAACTTCAATCTCATCACGTACAATTATAAACCTTAACGGATTTACTTCACCTTTTCTTTTTATCAAAAGATTTACAGTTGTACCTTTTTCTCCACGAATTTTATCCGCAGCTTTGTCAACCGAAATACCTTTTGTACTTTCACCATTTATTTCTAAAATTTCATCATCTGCTTTTACACCGGCTTTTTCCGCAGGTGAATTTTCAATCGGTGCAACAACAACCAATTTGCCGTCACGAATTGAAATTTGAGTACCGATACCTTTTAAAGAACCTTTTATTGAAGTTGTTTCTTCCGCAAATTCTTTAGGATCTAAAAATCTTGTATATGGGTCGTTCAAACTTGCAAGCATAGTATCAATAGCAACGTATGCATCTTCGTTTGTTTTAATTTTGTTATCATATTTATGACGCCATCTTTGCCAATCTTGTCCGTTATTTGTTTGGTCAACAAATTTATTGTTTATCAAAACCCAAACTTTGTCATACAAATCACAAGGCGTATATGCCATTACACGAGAAGCATTAAAACCTGTAATAAACATTGATAACACGAAAACTACTATTAATAATTTTGTGGTTGTTTTATTCATAAATCTTTTTTCCTTTTCCGTTATTAATTTTATTATCTCACATTTTATAAGATAAAGACTAAATTTTAAGATAAATGTTTCAAAAACGTTAAACTTTTATTAATAAGTTTTGATATTTTTCAGTTTTAATATACACTATTATTGTGGATAATCTAAGGAGGAAGTATGCACGAATACGTTTTTAAAATGAAAAAAGGTGAAATTGAGATTGAATTGAAATCTGACGACTTGGAATTTGTTGAAGAACAACTTAACAAATGGAGAGAAGATTTACTTCAAAAATAGTACCAAAACAAGAAAATAATTTCTTGCTTAACAATAAAAGGGATAATTATGCCAAGATACACATTCACGTTTAAAAAAGGTGACGTAAATTTAGAATACGTAACAACAGATAAAGAATCAATGGAACGCCAATTTCAAATTTGGGTTACATGTGCATCTGTTTGGGCTTATAATCAAGAAAAAATAGAAAAAGGATTAATGCCTGAAGCTCTACCAAAAGCAGAAACCGTAATCAAAGAAGAAAAAGTAGAACCGATTGAACAAGAAAAAATTGTTCAAACTGTTGATATAACTCCTCAACAAGAAGAACCTGTTGTAGAAGCTGAATTAATTGTTTCACCTGAACAAGATGAGATAGACCGTGAATCACAACGTATAATTCAAGAATACAAAGCAGAAATGGAAGCTGAGGCTAGAAGAAAAGAAACCGAAGCTAAAAAAGAAGAATTTAAACAAGGCGTAGAAACTGTTATTGCTAAAGAAGAAAAAGTTCAAGAAGAACTTTCAAATCTTTACAATAAAGCTGAAACAATCAAAGAGATAGAAGAAACTCAACCAGAAGAAACTAAAAACTCTGAAACAGAAACATTAATTTCTGATTTTGATTCCCTTCTTCAAAGAACAATGGCAAAACCTGTAACAACAGTAAAAGAAAAACAAGATGAAAGATTTTTAAAAGTTGTAAAAGTTAAAAATATAACTGAAAAAATTGATTTTCTTATCGTTACAGCATATTATTTGTCAGAATTTGAACGCTTAGACAGATTTACTCTAAAGCTTGTAAATGCAAAATTAATGGAAAACATGCACGAAATCGTTGATAGTGCGGTTTTACAAGAGGCTATTGACAAAGGTTTAGTCGAGTGTTTGCCAAATTACACAAACATTCCGTCGGCAATGGAGTATAGACTTACAGAGGCTGGCGAAGAGGCATTTTTAAACGGTAGAGTTAAATAGTTAAGATTTTCAATCAAAGGAGTTGAGAATGAAAAAAGTTGCGGTAGCTTTAAGTGGCGGAGTTGACAGCAGTGTTACAGCTTTGTTGCTTAAGCAAAAAGGTTATGAAGTTGTTGGAATTACAGGAAAAATGACGGATACTCCATCAGCACAACAAGTTTGCAAAAATGCAAAAACTGTTGCAGATAAATTAGGTATTCCGCATTACGTTTTAGATTTAAGCGAAAAATTTAAAAAAGATGTTATTGAATATTTTGATAAATCTTATTTAAAAAGTGAAACCCCAAACCCTTGTGCAATGTGCAACAAATGTATAAAATGGGGTGCAATATTTGATTACGCAATAAATGAATTAGGGTGCGATTATTTTGCAACAGGACATTATGCAAATATTCAAAAAATTGGAGAATATTACACCTTAGCACCTGCAAAAGACCCTAGAAAAGACCAATTATATTTCTTATTCAGTTTATCTCAAGAACAATTCTCAAAAACTTTGTTCCCGCTTTTTGAATACGAAAAATCTCAAATAAGAGAACTTGCTGAAAAATATGATTTGCCATCAAAATCTGCGAAAGATTCCCAAGATATTTGCTTTATTCCGAAACCAAAAATCCTAAAAGATTATTTGTTTGAAACAATTGGCAAAAAACACGGAAATTTTATCGACATAACAACAGGCAAAAAACTTGGCGAACACGATGGCTGTTTTCAGTACACAATCGGACAAAGAAAAGGTATCGGAATTGCAGCAGAAAACCCTTTATATGTCATAAAAATTGATGCTGACACAAATACCGTTTATGTCGGAGAAAAAGACAAAGCATACGAAACACAACTTTCTTTAAGAGATGTCAAAAAAACATATCCATTTGAAGAAAATTCTTTTGACGTTATGACAAAAATCAGATATAACATGCCGTTTGTAAAAGCTCACGTTGAAATCAATGGAGATAAAGCAACAATGACTTTCCCTGAACCTGTTTACTCAATTACTCCGGGACAAGCCGCAGTTTGGTACGATTTAAACGACGGTCATTTGCTTGGTGGCGGTTGGATTGTTGAATAATTATCTTAAAATTAATGACAAAGTTTTAGGATAATTACACCTGCCAAAATCAAAAAAACTCCGACAAATCTTATTACACTTAATGCGTCGTGAAATAAAGTTATTCCGATAAGAAAAGTTCCTATCATTCCTATTCCAGTCCATACAGCATAGGCTGTTCCCATTGGAATTTCTTTTTGTGCAAAAAATAAAAAATATCCACTTAATGCCATTGCAACGATTGCAAAAATAATCCACGCCTTATTATTAGTCGTGTCTGCCAATTTGAACCCTAAAGGCCAACCTATTTCAAACATTGCTGCAATTAGTAAATAAATCCAACTCATTACTAAATTATAACATAATTTTTGCATTTTTAGTTTTATATTAAATTTTAGATTTTTTACATTCTATAAACCATAAACATAGATTTATCTTTTGCTAAAACCTTATGCGGAGTTTTTGCAGGAATAATTAACATTTCTTCCTCTCTCACCGTAAATTCAGTATTTTCAGCAAAAAATATAACTTTCCCTTTTAAAACATAAATAATCGTATCAATTGGCGAAAAATATTCAGGCATTTCTTGATTTTTTTCAAGTGCAACAAGCATAATTTTGCTATCATCTTCTTCCCAAATAATTTTTCTTTCAAAACATGTCGGATTGTAATTAATCAAATTTTTCGGTTTAAATACTTCTAAATACATTATTTTCTCCTTTTTTGAAATTATTTTGTATTTATTTGTAATATTCAATTAACAAATTAGGCAATTTTTTGTGCGAATTTGAGTTTAATAATATATCACCACGAGGAGATAATTTTGCCTATTTACGATAATTCAAAATATACCGTACAAAGCACAGCACAAGGGCTTACAAACTCTTTTATTTATAGCGAAAAAGCTGAAAATGCTATTCAACGTGGTGTGAAAAAATTTAATAACTCTCTTTTTGGTGATAAATCTTCTACTTATTTTGAAATCACAACTCCTCAATCTTCTCTTTCAACAATTCAAGATTGCAACTCTGAATTTATCAGTGATGCAGGCACAAAAGCCGGATTTGTTAAAAATTTAACAGGAATGTATGAAAAATCTTCATACGAAGCAAGCATAAATTTTAACCCGAAAGGAAACACGACATATCAAGCATTTGCAAACATTGATGGTACTGTCGGTGCAGGCGTAAAATTTAAAAACGGAGATAGAATAACAGGTGCTTACACTGTTGGAAGTGGTGCAGAATTAGCATACTCAACAAATACAAATTCTTTGCAAACAAAAACAGGATTATTTTATGACCAATATAGAAAATCAACAGGAGTTGCAAGTGTAGTTGCAAAACAATTATCGTCAAACGTAAGTTTTGAAGGTAGTGCATCTGTTGATAACAAAGGCAATTGGTCAACCTCTGTTTCTACAAATATTGCACAAAAACATAACAATATTAAATTGAACGCCGGAATTCAAAACGATGAAGGTCAAAAATCAGGCTTTATCGGGGCTATAATTACATTTTAACGAATTCTATTTTATTTCAATTTTATAAATACAATAAAGATTTTTTATATTC
>CAZKJV010000073.1:0-7849 GCA_964553175.1 uncultured Muribaculaceae bacterium
ATATAAAATAAACCTAAAAAATGCAAACTTAGTTTGCATTTTTTATTATAAAAAGAAAAAACACATAGCACACAAAACGTAATACTCTATTGACTTTCGGGAGGTAAAATCAGACTACAAGTAAAAGGTTTGGGAAATTTGAAAAGGAGAAAAAATGAAAAAATTATTCGCAACAGTAGCACTTTTATCAGTTATGGCTATACCTGCTATGGCATCTGAACCATTCGGCATCGTTTACCAAGATACAACTCACCAGTTATTAGGTTCCGGTTCAACTGCACCGGCTAAAATGGGTACAGCAACTTGCACATCTTACTTCGGTGTTGTTGCATTAGGCAACTGCAGTGTTAAACAAGCAATGCAAAATGGTAGAATCAGCTCATTGTCACACGCTGACCAAGCAACTAAAAATATTCTTGGTTTCAAAAAAATCACTACAAGAGCATTCGGTCAATAGTTTATAACTCAAAAGTTTAAACATAAAAAGGCGGGTTGTCGTATCGACAACCCGCCTTTTTATTAATTATTTAGAATAATTTTTCACAAAATCAATAGCTTCATCTTTTGTATTAACATTACCGTCCAATTGTTCCTCGTGTAGAGCGTTAATCAATTCGCCCAAATCTTTTGACGGTTTCATGCCTGTCAAATTCATGATTTCTTCACCTGTAAGCAATTTAGGTAACGGTTTTAAAGAATCTCTCACTTGCAAATAAAAACTCAAAAGTTCTTGCAAACCTGATATATTTTTTTTGACCATTTCTTCTGTAACAGCTTCTCCACGAGCAGAAAGTCTGTCAGACATTGCCAAAATGATATTATCAATCACATTCAAGTCCATTTTTCTAATGTATCGTAATTTAACTTTTTCACTCAAACCCTCAGTAGAAATAACATGGGACGGATAGATATGATATTTTATCATATCTGAGATATATTCTATTTGTTTTTTAGAAAATTTCAAGCCACGCAAAATCTTCGGCGACATTTCAGACCCGATAAACTCATGTTTTATAAATCTGTGTCGTCCTGTGTCTTCTTCAATTGTCCAACAACTAAATTTTCCTATATCATGCATAAAGCCTGCAAGTTTTAAATGTGCAAGTCGTCTAAAACCGCCGAAATCTATTGTATCAAGATGATTTTTTACATCTTTATTTGCAACTTTATAGAAATTTTCAATCTGTCTAACCGTTTCCATTGAATGACCAATCAAAGGCAAATGATGATGAGTATTTGGTGGAACTTTTTTCACATCATTAAAGATAGGTAAAATTTCGCATAACAAATTGCATTCATCTAAATTTTTTAAAGCTTTTACCGTAAAATCACCATCAAAAAGTTTCATTAATTCGTAGTTAATTCTCTCTTTTGCAGGATTATTTATCAATTTATAATGCTTTTTAGCAAGCTCTTTAACCTCATCATCAATTTCAAAGCCCGTTGTTGCTTGAAATCTAAAAATTCTCAACAATCTTAACGGGTCATCAACAAGATTTTGTTCAGAAATCATATTGATTTTTGAATTTTCCAAATCCTTAAAACCATCAAAAATATCAATAAACTTTTTATCCTGTAAATCAAACGCAATGGCATTCATGCGTAAATCTCTACGGGCTAAATCTTTTTCAATTGAATTTTCAACAGGGTTTGTAATGTCAATAAAATTAATTTTATCTTGCAAAACTAATCTATAAATTTTATTTTCTTCATCAAGCGGAACATATGAAGCATTAAGAAATTCTGCCAATTCCTCGGCATAAATTTTTGCATCTTTGTCTACAACAATAATATCTTTGTCAAAATTATTTTTTCCAAGACAATAATCACGGATAACACCACCGACAAGCAAAACTTTTGTCTGTTTTGAAAAATCCATTATTTTTTTTACTAATTCATCTTCAAGTATTCTATTTGTTATTTGAGAATTCATAAATAAGATTTCCGAGTCCGACAATCACTGCCGTTTCTGCCTTTAATATCAAATCACCCAGTGATAACATTATAATACCACTATTTTCAAACAATTCAAATTCTCTTTTTGAAAAACCACCCTCAGGACCAACAATCACAAGAATATTTTCATCTTTTTTTATTGGATTTCCCGATAAATAATCTTTCATTGATAATTTATAATCACGTTCGCAAAATGCAATTATTCTATCAAATTTCTTATCAGAAAGTAATTTTTCAAGAGTTGTCAAATCAAAACAATCAGGGACAAAAGCCCTTTCACATTGTTTTGAAGCCTCATACATCACTCGTTGCCATTTTGAAATTTTATTTTCCACAACAGATTTTGCAACTGCACAATTATCCGTATAAACAGGATAAACACCTGCTACACCCAATTCTGTTGCTTTTTCCATAACCAAATTTTGAAAATCACTTCTCAATGGACTTTGTGCCAAAAACAAGTTAAAACCAAGTTTATTTTCTGACGGATATTTTTTTTCAATTTCAACTTCTATCAAAAGTTTAGTAATATTTTTGATTTTGCCCTCATATTGAATTCTATTTTCGTCAATCATACGAAGTTTTTCGCCGATTTTTGCACGCAAAGACCTTGCAATATGTTGATAATTTTCTTTATCATCAATTTTTACAAGGTCATTTTCAATATTTTTTGTATTAATAAAAAAGTGTGGCATATTAATAATCTGATTGAACAGAGTCTTCATCATCTCTCAATGAAGATAAATCTGCACTATAAGTTGAATCAAAATCTTCCGGAAGCATATCTACATCAGGCCATACTGTTTCATCATCAAAACGGCAAGCACTCATGTTTACTGATGCTGAAAAATCTGAATTTGATAAATCACTTTCTTCAAAAATACAACCTGCCATATCGGCATCATTAAATGTGCAATAATTTACTGCAGCGTAAGAAAAATCTGCCCCAGGTAAAATTGCATCTGTAAAATCACATTCAACAAGATTTGAACGAGTAAAATCTACTGAAGTCAAATCACAATTTTGAAATTTAACCTCTGTCAAATGAGAATCCGCAAAAGAACTCGAATTCAAATCCACATCGGTAAAATCAACTTCTGTCAAAACAATATTTGAAAAATCAACTTCGCTTAAATCAATTTCTTCTTGATCTTTTTTCCAACTATTAAATTCTTCAGGATTTTCCTGAATCAGTGCAATTAATTCATCTTTTGTGTAATTTGCCATTGATGTCTTTTTCTCCTTTATTTATATATTATTCATGTATTAAATTCATTTGAGTTGCCAACAAAACCGCTTGCATTCTGTTTGTTACTTTCAATTTTTTGAAAATATTTGCCATGTGCGTTTTTACGGTAACTTCTTTTAAAAACATTTTTTCTGCAATATCGTGATTACTTGCCCCTTTTGCCACCATAGAAAGAACTTCTATTTCTCTATTTGTCAAAGCTTCAATAGGTTCATCAGTAGAAAAAGAAATATCTACATTTTTAGCTTCTTTTTTAGTCCAATTTGAACGTCTTAAAACAGCTTCAATTCTTGCTAATAAATTTGGCAAAACAAATGGTTTTACAATATAATCATCTGCACCTATTTTTAAACCTGAAACAATTTTTTGTTCTTCGCTTACAGCAGTAATCATAATTACAGGAAGCATTTTTGTTTTTTCACTTGTTCTGATTGCTTTTAGGGTATCCCAACCGTTCATATTCGGCATCATTACATCAAGTAACACCAAATTAATTTCTTCCGGATTTTTTGCCAAAATTTTTAGTGCTTGAATACCGTCAGTTGCAACAACAACATCATAACCATACATTGGCAATGCGTCTTGCAAATATTTCGGATTATCGTCAACTATTAAAATTTTTGCTATTTCCGTCATTTTTATTCCCTTTAAACAATTTTATTTTTCAAAGCCTTCAATGCTGCTTGTAATCGGTCTTCAACTTCTAACTTTTGCAAAATACTTGCTACATGAGCTTTTGTTGTATTTACGCTTACTACAAGTTCATTTGCAATGTCGGTATTTGAATAACCCTCTGTTATAAGTTTCAAAATCTGCATTTCCCTTGTTGTTAAATTATAATCAGTTTTATTTGGCATATCCTCATTCACTTGGGTGGTTGTTACGGCTTTTAAAACCACATGCGAGATTGTAGGATCAAACCACGCAGCACCATCAAGTACTGATTTTACAACTTCTACAAGCCTATTCGGATTAATTTCCTTTGAACAATAAGCGTTTGCACCAGCTTTTATACTGCTCAAAACTTCTTTTTCGTCATTGTGAGAAGTCAAAACAACAACTTTTATTTCATTATTATTTAAACGAATTTCCTTTGTCATCTCAATACCGTTCATATTTGGTAAACCCAAATCCATAATAATCAAATCAATTTTATTTTGTTTTATAATCTCAAAACCTTTTTCCGCAGAATCCGCCTCAAAAAGAGTGCCCAAAAAATCTGCCTCGTTAAACACTGTTTTCAAAGCAAATCTTGTAAGTTCATGGTCTTCTATAATAAGAATATTACTCTTTTCTGACATTATAAATTTAACTCTTTCTGTGCCTCTACACAATTTGGATTAAGTTTTAAACATTTTCTAAAATACATTTCAGCAGTTTGCATATCATCTTGATTTTTGTATAACAAACCTTGATAATAATAATATCTAAAATCATTTTGGTCAATATAAAATGCAGTTGCTAAGTAATCTTGAGCAAGAGCAAAGTTATCACGAGATAATTCGTGTCTCGCCAAACCTAACCAAGCATCAATATACATAATATTTAAAGCCAATGCCTTTTTCAAATATGCAAGTTGTTTAAATGGCTCAATCATTGCAATATTATAATAAGCTTCATATTCAGTAGAAGATTCTTTTAAAACTTTTTCAAATAATTCTTTTGATTTCTTTTCTTCGCCCATTTTTTGAAGAGTTTGAGCAATCTTAACTTCTGATTGAACTTTATATTCTTTATCTTTTGCTACTTTTTGGTAATCTTTTAAAGCTTTTTTATAATTTTGTTGAGTGTAATTGATATTACCCAAAGTCATTCTTGCAATTGGGTTATCAGAATCTTTTTTAACGGTTTTTTGTGCAGAGTCTTTTGCTTTTTCGTACTCTTGCATAGATAAATATACTCTACTCATAAGAGCATTGACTTTAGCGTTTCTTGATTTATTTTTGCCTAAAGCACTTTGCAAAGTTTTAATAGATTTTCCAAAATTTCCTTCGTAATAATAGTAATTACCTAAATAATAATTACGTTCCCAATCTTTTTTTGCACATTTATACAAAACGTATTGTTCTATTGAATTCACACGTCTTTGAAGTTCTGCCTCAGTCAAATCTTCTTTTTTAAGTTGGTTAACAATTTTCATTGCCTCTTGCGGTTTCATTCCACTTGCAAGAATTTTTGCCTCAAGAATTTTATAATTCATATTTTGCGGATTTTGAGTAACCGCAATTTGAATATATTGTTTTGCAATAGACATTTTATCTGCTTTGTACGCAGCCAAAGCAAGTACGTAATTTGCATAATCAAACTTTTCCAACAAATCACTGTTTGCTAACAATTCTTCCATTGTTTCTTTGCTTTGCTCGTTAAACATTATGTTTGCATAAGCTTCTGCCAAATAAATTTCTTCCGTATATGGAAGTCTTGTCTTTGGATAGAAAAACTTTTGAATATTATCTACGTGATTTTTCGTAATTTCACCGTCTGCCATTTTTTTACAAGAATAATTAGACAAATAAAACAACCCAAAATCAGCTAATTTACTAGCCATAAGAGTATAACCGAAATCGTTTGTACTAATATTATCTAAAATAAATTTGTAATCATCATACGCAGCCTCAACATTGCTTTGTTTAAATTTATCAGTCGCTTTGATAAATTCATTAAAAGCTTCTATTTGAGAAACCACAATATTAAAGTTTATAGATAATTGAGAAACTTTCATTGACGGGTCTAAAAGACTTATTGACATTTTCTCAAAATCATTACTTGTAGATATAGCTTCTTCGGCAAAACAATTTTGTGAAGTCGCCATTAATATTATAACAAGTGTTGTTAAGCACTTTTTAATCATTATCGATGTCCTTTACTATTTGACCGTAGTAATACGTATTGAATAAACTAATGAAATTTTGTTGAGTATTAGTCAACGTATCAGGCTCCAATTTGAAAGTATTATATAAATCGTTCATTGTATAGCATGATAAAAATTCTTCATCTTGTTTGTTTAATTCAAGATGATTTTCAGTTAAAAAGACCTTAATTATACTATCACAGCTCAAACTCATAAACACATCTACAACTTTTTCATCAAAATGTGTACCTGAATCTTTTAACAAAATTCCCATTACTTTTTCAATAGGCATTTTGTCACGATAGTGTCTTTTTGAAGTAATTGCATCAAAAACGTCTGACACAGCTAAAATTCTTCCGCCAAGAGGAATTTCTTTACCTGACAAATCTCTGTAATAACCTGTTCCATCAAATTTCTCGTGGTGCGAACAAGCAATTTCAGTAACTTTTTTGAAATCGTCAGACATATGAATTCTATGCAAAATATCGTGGGTAATTTGAACGTGCGATTGAATATGTTTGTATTCTTCGTCAGTTAATCTACCCTCTTTTTGTAAAACTGAATCTCTGATACCGATTTTTCCAATATCATGTAAGATTGCAGCTTTTTCAATAATACTAATTTCTTCTTCTGGAAGTCCCATAGTTCTTGCAATCAATGTTGAATACATTTTTACACGGCTTGAATGACCTGCGGTAATCTTATCACGGGCATCGATAGAGGCTGCAAGAGTTTCAATAAAGCTATCAAATACAACTTTTTGTTCTTCCAACATTTTTTGTTGAGTTTTAAACAATTGAGCATTTTCTAAGGCAATACCAGCTGATGAACCAATTGCAACCAGCAAATCTTCATCTTCATCGGTAAAATAACCGTCAAGTTTGTTTAATACTTGGAATGCACCAATAATTTTTTGTTGTAAATTCTTAATCGGCATGCACAAAATTGTTTTTGTTTTATACCCTGTTTGAAAATCTATTTCCGGATTAAAACGAGAATCATTATACGCATCTTTGATATTAATTGTTTCACCTGTTTTTACACAATGCCCTGCCAAACCTTTATCCGCAGGGAAACGAATTTCAGAATTTTCTATTCCTAAAGCAACTTTTGACCAAAGTTCGTTATGTTCTTTATCTAATAAAAATACAGTACATCTGTCTGCTTGAATTGCACCTTTTGTTTCTTCTGCAATAACTCTCAACAATTCATCAATATTTGTTTCAGCTGATACTGATTGACCAATTTTTACCAACGCAACAAGCGGATCTTTTTTATTTGATAACAAACCACTTGAAATATTTTGAATATTGTTCAAATATTCTGTTATATAATCTAACAAATCATATTCATCATTTTTAAACGCAAGATTTTTTGCATTTACAAAATGTAATTTTGCTAGGTCATAATTTTTTTCAAGATTATTAATAATACCAAAGACATATTCTATAAACGTTTTTGCAGAATAACTTTGAGTAAAAGTCGCAAGATATTTTGCATCTTCCAACAAAGACATTGCACTTGCATAAGCATTTTTGTTATTTATATATTGGATTGTTCCTTGCATTGCCAAGCAAATAGACATTGCAACACCGTCATTTTTAGATTTGAATGTCGGTTTTGCTTCGTTTAACAAATTTTCGCACATAGAATAATTCTTTTTGTTAAACTCTTTTATTGCCGTATTAAGCAAGTTTATTGAATATTCAGCATCTTTATTTTCAGATAAACCTATTGTACCCATAATAATCCTTTATAATTCTTCTATTTTTATTGTACAATATATTTAGAAT
>CAZKJV010000074.1:0-7849 GCA_964553175.1 uncultured Muribaculaceae bacterium
ATCTATAAAATTCATATTTGTATTATAATACAAATATGATTAAAAAAAGTCTTTTTACAGGAAAAGAAGTTGAAATCGGCGAAAACACCGAAAATTATATCATGGCAATTGAATCAAGTTGCGACGAAACAGCTTGTGCTATCGTAAAAAACGGTAGAGAAGTTATCTCAAATGTTGTTGCATCTCAGATAAAAACTCATGCAAAATATGGCGGAGTAATCCCTGAAATTGCAGCAAGAGAACACCTTGAAGCAATTAACATTGTCATACAAGAAGCTTTTGAACAAGCAAATATGAAACCCGAACAAATTGACGCATTTGCAGGAACAGTAGGCCCTGGGCTTGTAGGTTGTTTATTAGTAGGCTTAAATGCAGCAAAAACATTGGCTTTAACTTATGACAAACCATTTATCGGAATTAACCACTTAAACGGACATTTGAGTGCAAATTACCTTAATACCGATATAAAACCACCTTTTATAGCCCTTTTGGTAAGCGGTGGACATACACAAATTATCAATGTTAAATCAAATTCAGAAACTGTTATTATGGGTGAAACTATTGATGATGCTGTCGGAGAAGCTTACGACAAAGTTGCAAGATTAATGGGCTTACCATACCCTGGGGGTGCGACTTTAGATAAATTAGCAAAAGAAGGTAATCCAAAAGCTTTCATACTGCCTGAAGGCAAAGTTGACGGTTATAATTTCAGTTTTAGCGGTTTAAAAACGGCAGTACTTCGCCTTGTAAAATCTTTTGATAAAGAAAATTTACCAATAAATGATATTTGTGCATCTTTCCAAGAATGTGTAAGTTCAACATTAATAAAAAAAGTTAAACTTGCCTTAAAAGAAACAGGCTACACACAAGCTGTAATTGCAGGTGGAGTTGCAGCAAACAGTGAAATAAGAAGAAAAATGTTTGAACTTGAAAAAGACGGAATAAAAGTTAACGCACCTGAAATGAAATTCTGTACGGATAACGCTGCAATGGTTGCATCTTGTGCATATTTCTTTACTAACAGTTTTGATGATGTTGATACGGAAGTTTTTTCAAGAGTTAAAAAATAAGAGGAGAAATAATGAAAGCATTCAAAATTGGAACAATCATAATTAGTTCAATTTTAGCAATTCTTTATTTAGCATTTTTATTTATAATTCCGTCATTTGTAAAAATTAACGATTACACATACGAACTTAATGACGATAATAACAAAAATCAAGGATTAATCATTAAAGCTGAAGATATTAGAGTTTTAACCACTTGGAATTTAACAGCAGGAGCAAAAATCGGTCAAATTAACGCATTTTATAAAAATGGCGACAAATTTGCACAAATAGACAATCTTAATGCGACAATATCTTTACCTTATTTATTAATAAAAAATATCAAAGTTGATAAACTTACAACAGAAAAAATCATTACACGTTTGGGAGTTAATTCTGACGGAACATTTACGATTGAAAAATTCATTCCGCAAAATAACACTCAAAATACTCAAACTCAAGAGGGTTTGCCGTACGGGTTCAAATTTTCACCAAACATGCCTGTCATTTCGGCAGACAAATATTCAATAACCTTTATTGATAATTCTAATAACAAACACTATTCAATAAAAGGTAAAAATTTCAAAATTGAAGATTTTTATTTGAACAAAAAGATTGGATTTAAAGCAAACGGTAAAGTAAAACTTGACGAAAAAGAACAATTTAACTATAACCTCAAAGTAACTTCATTTGTAATGCCTGAATTTTCAGCAAATACAAACGAAAACAAAAAAAATAGCACTTTTAATATTTTAACAATTTTCAAAAACTTACATCAACTTAATTTAACAGCAAACACAGTAGCTGACTTAAAAATCAAAGGAACTCCGGAAGATATAAAAACTTACGGAACAATTGATATTTCAAACTTATCAGCTATAGTTCAAGGTAAACAACTTCCTGCAAGTACATTAAATCTTTACTTAGACGGAAAAGATATTAAAATTAACTCTAAAATCCATACAGGAGCTAATGAAAAAACCTCTATAAAAGGGGATTTTAAATATGGTAAAAAGCAATCAATAGACTTAGATGTTTTTAGTGAAAAACTAGAATTAAAAAGCATTTTTGCTATTGTTAACGCAACTTTACCACTAATAGGCATAAATGACATCGACGGCATTCAAGCAAACGGTCAAATTAACGCAGACTTCAATATCAAAAGTGATTTCAAAACTATTAATTCAGACGGTTATTTAAAAATTAAAGACGCAAATATTTATTATAATCTTTTTAATGTTGCATTAAAAAATATTCAAGCAAACATTGATTTTTCAGGAAATAAAATTGAAATAAAAAATGCTAATGCAAATCTTAACGGAGCACCTTTATCTTTAAATGGAACAATTAATTCAAACGCTTATGCAAATATCTCTGTTTTAGCAGACAAAATACCGTTAAAAGGTGTTTTAGCGTCATTAGGTCAAATAAAATTACTAAACGAAAACAACATAAGTTCAGGTAACGTGACTCTTAACGGGACAATCAAAGGTAAATTAGACACAATAAAACCGCTAATCAACGTAAATATAGAAAATATAAACCTTTACAACAAGCCTAATAAAGCACGTATAATTCTTTCAAACGCTAAGGCTGAAGCTCAAACAACAGGTGAAAAAACCAATGGAATTATGCAAGTCCAAGGGTTAAAAATTATCGTAGGAGGTTTACCGACTTTCTCTATTCCTAATTCAAAAATCAGTTTTAATGAAAACAACATAAATTTTGATAATGCATACGTAAACTTAAACAATTCAAAAATAAATATTTTAGGACAAGTTAAAGATTACAGTTCACCTAAAATGAACATTGACATCACTGCTGAGGGCATGCTTGGTGCAAATGACATCAAATCTTCACTTGATAAAAGTCTTCAAAGCACAGTAAAAGCCGTAGGTAGACTTCCTATTGCAATAAAAATTACAGGTGATAACAAAATCCAAAATATAAACGGACAAATTTTAGCAAATAACACCAACCATTTGTCAATTGTAGACATAAGTTCACTTGCGGGAAAAACATCATTAATCAACGCATCAGCAATAATTGAAAACAACGCTCTAAAATTAAACGATTTCAGCATAAACGCTCTTTCTACAAACAAAGGACTTAGCGACAATTTTAGTGCAAATCTTTATGGCTCATCAAAAATATTATCCGCAAAAGGTGTTATATCAAATTTATCAGGAAAAGCCCAACAAATTACAGGATTTAATATAAACATACCTCAACAAGTTACAGTTTCAATTCCTACATTAAAAAATTCAAAAGTTGCACTAAAAGGCGATATCAATGTATCAGGAACGACACAAAATCCAATCATAACTGGTATGTTAAATATTCCGAGCATAAACATTCCGACTTTTGAACTTACAGGAAAAAATATCACAGTTAACGCAACAAAAAACCTTATAGATGTATATTGCGGAAAAATCAATATTGCTGACTCTATAATGAACATTGTTTTAACAATGAACAGCAAATTTAACAACGGATTTTATATTAAATCATTAGAATTTAATGCTCAAAATCTTAATGTTGATACATTGATGCAAATGATTGCTAAAATGCCTCAAAACTCAGTAGCCCCAGGGACAAATACAGGAGTTACAATTGCAACAGGTAAAGCAAAAGTTGAAAGAATTTCATCTGGAACGCTCGTAGCAACAAATGTATCTTCAGATTTTAACATGATTAACAATTTATTCTCTTTGAATAATATTTCAGGAATTGCTTACGGCGGAAAAGTTGCAGGAAAAATTACCTACAACATGCTTTATGCAAACACAAACATAAGTCTTCAAGGAAGAAATCTTTCTGCATTAACAGCCACATACGCAGCTACAAGAATAAAAAATCTTATGACAGGAACCCTTGACTTTGATGCAATAGATATCAAAACAAGAGGTTTAACAGAAGAACAAATAATGCAAAGCCTTAAAGGTAACGTAAACTTCCTTGTTTCTAATGGTCAAATGGGTTCTTTGGGTAAACTGGAAAACTTTTTATATGCACAAAACATTTTGACAAATAATTTATTAAAAACCTCTGTCGGTGGTGTTGTTGGAGCTGTAAAAATAAAGAAAACAGGTGACTTTAAATACATAAAAGGAAAAGTTACCCTTGCAAACGGTTGGGCTAATTTAGACAACATTCAAACTTCAGGACCTGCAATGAGTATGTATATTGCAGGAAAATATAATTATTTAACAAATTTTGCAGACTTAAAAATTCTTGGACGAGTTTCTGATGAAGTTGTAGACGTTCTTGGACCAATCGGCAAATTTTCGGTAAATAGTTTAATTGCCTCTATTCCAAAAATAGGTTCAGTAACATCATCTTTGATTAATCAAATAACAACAAATCCAAACAATGAAAATTTAAGCCTATTACCAGAACTAACTCCGGAACAAGAAAACACTAAAGAATTTAAAGTAATTATAAACGGAAACGTGGAATCAACAAGTTCAGTAAAATCTTTCAAATGGCTTTCTGCACCATCTACAACAACACAAACTCAATCTACAACTACACAACAAGCACAACAGACTCTTCAAAATTTAAAAACCAACACACAAAATGCAATAAACAAAGTCATAAACATACAACCTCAAACACAAAACCAAAATCAACCCGTAATAATTCCATCAAACAACAACGGTGTTGCGGATTTCATAAACAAATTACCAAACTTGTCTAATTAAAACATAAAAGTAAAATAATATAAAAGTCCCTTAGTTGTTAAAACTAAGGGACTTTTTAAAATTATCTAAATCTTAAACTTTTCTCTTGCGAGCTGCTTCAGATTTGCGTTTTCTTTTTACGCTAGGTTTTTCATAACGTTCACGTTTTTTAACTTCAGATAAAACGCCGGCTTTTTGAATTTTTTTCTTGAAACGTCTTAATGCACTTTCAATTGATTCATTTTCACCTACTTTAACTTCTGGCATTGCTTTTTCACCACCTTCAAATTTTTTGTATTTCTTGAGTTCATAATATCATGCTAATTTTTAAAAATCAATAGTTTTGTTGCTTAACTGCACCCCAAGCCCTTATATTACCTTTTTCATACTTAATTAAAAAATAAGATTTTTCTGGAATATATTCAATTTCGGCATTAGAATAAACATACGGTTCTTCTTCATATTTTAAAGCAACTTCGTCATATTTTTTTTGAATACGCTCATTTTTCTTTTTTTCTTTTTTTCTTTTTTTCTGTTCTTTTTTATCGTATTGCTTTTGAACTTCTTGTTCATCTTCTTCCAACAAGAAAACAGGAATTCTTGCAATAACCTCATAACCCTGAATTAACAAAAGTATGTCTTTTGCAACAGACAATTCTAACGTATAATGCCCCGGAAGAACAACAGGAGTTCCTTCTTCATCATAAATAGCATCAATAATTGTTAATGTCGGACTTTTTATTGACGGTAATGCATATAAAACATGGCTTTTTTGATCATCAGTAAGCCCCCCTCGGTACAGTGGATACGGAGCACGAGGCATTGCCTCGTCCATTGATTGCCACTCGGGAGTTATAATACCGTCAATCATCAACCATCTCCAATAATTTTTGTACAGTAGATTTTGTTTGACAAAAATCCATAGCCAAAGCCTTTTCATGCCCTACAAAAATTAAAGACCTATAATTTTGAGAATTACCAAGCAAATTTTCTTTTAAAAGAAGCCTATAACTTTCTCTTAATAACCTTTTTAAACGGTTTCTGCGAACCGCACGCTTATGAGTTTTTTTACTAACAACAAAACCAACTTTGGTAACGTCGTTTTGATTTTTCTTTTTCAAACCGACAAAAACAGCCACACCATTAAGATAGAACGAATGTTTTATCTTATATGTAGCTGCAAATGCTGTTTTCTTTTTTAACCTATATTCTCTACTAAGCACGTTTTGAAGCTGAAATTGCTAATTTATGTCTACCTTTTGCACGACGTCTGTTTAAAACTTCTTGTCCGCCAGGTGTAGCCATTCTTGCTCTAAAACCGCTTGTAGTTTGTCTTTTAGCTTTTGTTCCTTCTAGTGTGCGTTTCATAATATTATTCCTTTTCGCTTATATTTGTATTATCATTATCGTAAATAAAAAATGATTATTAGTCAACTAAAAATGTAAGGTAGGGTAACAATGAGTAACAAATTAGGTTTTATAGGTTGCGGGAAAATGGCAAAAGCTATTATACAAGGGATTTTGAACGCAAACTATTTAACAGAATCTGATATTATAGCCTCAACAAGTTCCACTGAAAGCTTACAAAAAATTCAAAAAGAATTAAACATTAATACAACTAACGACAACAAAAAAATTGTTGAATTTGCAAATATTATTTTTATTGCAACAAAACCTAATCAAGTTGAAAAAGTTTTAGATGAAATAAAGGAAGTTATTAACCCACAAAAATTAATCGTATCTGTTGCGGCAGGTGTTAACACCAAAAAAATTGAAGAAATCACGCAAAATACACCTGTTATAAGAGTTATGCCAAACACTCCTGCATTAGTTAAAGAGGGAATGAGTGCAACTGCAAAAGGACTTTACGCAACAGAAGAACACGAAAAACAAGTTCATGAAATTCTTTCAAAAGTTGGTAAAGTAATCAGCGTAACAGAAAATCAAATTGACATCGTAACCGCAATTTCAGGCTCCGGACCTGCATTTTTCTACCAAATTTTTGAAGACATGGCACAAGCAGGCGTAAAACTTGGACTTGATTACGAAAAATCTTTACTCCTTGCGGTGCAAACTGCTATAGGGTCAGCAAAAATGACTTTAAACCGCACACAATCTGTTCCGGAACTTGTTTCTAACGTTGCAACAAAAGGCGGTTGCACAGAAGTCGGAATTAACGAAATGCACAGACTTAATAGCTCTCAACTTTTCAATGAAGTTATTACAAAAACAACACAAAAAGCTCATGAATTAGGACAGGCTTAATCTTGCATAATTATTTATAAGTTACACTATTATTTATTAAAATTGCAATTTCACTAAGAAACAATAAAACTATTATTTTTGCAATCAACATATTAAACCAACCCCTCTTTTAACGCTTTTACGGCAGCTTGCGTTCTATCATCAACAACCAATTTTTGAATAATATTGCACACATGAGCTTTAGCCGTATGCTCACTTATCGTAAGAATTTTCGCAATATCATAATTAGATTTACCGTCAACAACCAACTTTAAAACCTCATATTCTCTTTGAGTAAGGTTTGAATGTTGCTCTCTAAACGTAGCACGACTAATTTGTCTTGCAGGAATTAACCCCGAATTTTTCTCTCTAATAAACGGCACAACTAACGGATCTAACCACATTGCACCCTCATTAACTGTTTTTATAATCGTTAAAAAAGACTCTGTGTCAAAATCCTTCATCACATAAGCACTTGCACCCGCAAGAAGCGAATCTGTAACCTCTTTTTCTGTCGAATGAGAGGTCAACATTATTATTTTTATCTTTTTATTATCAGCCAAAATTCTTTTTGCAACATCTATTCCGCTCATATCGGGTAAACCAATGTCCATTAAAACTACATCAGGCTTTAAAAGTTTTGCACTCTCTATTGCCTCTTTTCCTGTTTCAACCTCTTTTATAATTTTCATGTTTGAAACTCCGTCAAACAGAGATTTTATACCTACACGAACGAGTTTTTGGTCTTCTACCAACATAATTTTTATCATTTTTTCCATAAAAACTCCTCTCCATCTTTTGTATAATATAAATTTTTTCACAATAAAAAATCCCGAAACTAAAACCTTTTAAGGTCAATCATTTCGAGATTTTTAT
>CAZKJV010000075.1:0-7763 GCA_964553175.1 uncultured Muribaculaceae bacterium
GTAAGTTTGTGTTATAAGTAATGAAGCTTTGTAATTTTGCGTAAAATCCACTCCAGTGACCAAATGACCAAACAAGCATTTGAGGTCCAAAATAGAATTTAATAAAATAAAGAATAAAAGATTGTTTTTGTCTGTAACTTGGCTCAAGCCATTTTAAAAATTCAGTAGAAGTTGCTCCTTTTTTTAATCCGTCTCTTTTTATAAGTTTTAATAAATAATTAATTATTTCAACGCTGTGTGAAACGTAAACAGTTTTTGGTTTGAATATCCATAAGAAGACAGGTGCCAAACATAAATAAGCAAAATAAACATAAACCATGCTTTGTTTAATTAGTGGGTGTCCTTTGAAAACTTCAACATAGAACGGATTAAACAATGCAATCATCAATGCTACTGAATAAACAAAAGCAGATGCTACGTAATGTTTAAATAACAATTCGTTTGATGGTGTCGGTAAGCTTTCGTCAACATAACCTATATTATAATTCTTGTTAAAATAATCTTTTGCCTCTTGTTCAGACATTTTTTCGTAATCAATTTCACACATAATAAATCCCTACTTTCTTTGAATTTATTCTATCATAAACATTTTTTTAGAAACAACCATGTCCGTAAAATTACGGACGTAATTTTACGTAAGTATTTTTACGTACGGGATTTTACTTAAGTAAAAATACGGACTTTTTTTCAAAAAAAATTTTATATAATAAAACCATCAAGTTTGAATAAGGCTCACACCCTCGCTGGTAAAGTTGTTTTTCAAATAAGCAAGGGTTAATTATGTCTTATGTGGAGATTTTTAATTATGGGATATATTCAATGTTGCAGTGCGTTGCATTTGTGTCGGACTTTTTTATTAAAAACAGATGACAAAAATATTTATAAGCAAATTGACTACCTTGAAGAATGTCCGATTTGTGGGCATACGGTTTTGCAACTGACAAAGGTTAATCTAAATAGAAAAATTGATGTTTATCGGATAAAAAATAAAAAGGCTAGAACTTTTTTGGAAAAATATTCAAAAGATATCATAAAAGAAACGACAATCAATGCCAATATATATTATAAAAATCGTGGAAAATTTTACTTAAATTACAACGAATATGGAAAGGTTAAGAAATGTTACTCAAACCTCAGTGGCATGAAATTAGGGCTATTCGATAATTTCAGCTAAAAATTTTCTCACGGGCGTATATATGAAATTTTTTAAAATTTACCATGTAGCATATAGGTATCTACTGAATTTCAAGGAAATATAAAATGGCATTAACTGAAAGAGAAACTCAAATAATAAAGTTACTGTGCTTAGGGTATGCTACAAAGGATATCTCCCAAGAGATGGAAATTTCTACAAGAACCGTAGAGACCTATATTGAGCGTCTTATGTTCAAGCTGAGAGCAAGAAATCGCTTAGCACTAGTTGCTACTTACATTAGAAAATACGAAAAATAAAGGAACACAGATGAAAAGAATTGTTATTCACTGGACAGCCGGAGCGACTGTCCCAAATTCACATGACAAAAATTGTTACCATTTTTTGGTAGACGGTTTTGGAAAAATTTATAACGGAAATTTTAAGCCTATTGCAAATGAAGTCTGCAAATCCGGAATGTACGCACCGCATACAGGGGGCGGAAATACAGGTTCAATCGGAATTGCAATCTGCGGTATGCTAGGGTTCAAAAATAAAAATTCTATCGGAAATTATCCGATTACAAAAATTCAATTTGAATCGGCTATGCAACTTTGTGCAAAAGTTGCAAAAGAATACAATATTCCGATTACAAGAACAACAGTTTTAACTCACTATGAGTTTGGAAAATCTCACCCGAAAACTTCAAGTGCAGGCAAAATTGATATTGTTTTTCTTCCGCCTTATTCGTGGGTTGAGCAAAACGATATCGGAGATTTTATACGTACAAAAATAAGATGGTATTTACAAAGATTATAGGAGATAAAAATGGATAATTTTTACTTTAATTTGTCCGGAGGAATAAATCAAAGTTCTACAAAAACTGAACTTGGAATGAATACAAAAAATATTTATTGGGCTGACGCAGAAAATGTTGAGATTTATCAGTCAAAAGGGATAACAAAACAAAAAGGAAATCTTTTATTTTCTCAATTGCCACAAACAGAGAAAATTCTTGGTTTGCACGAGATGAAATACGGCGAAAAATCAAATTTGCTTATCGTTACGGCTTCAGGTAAAATTTATGTTTTGCAAAATGAAACTAATTTGAAGCTTTTAAACAAAACTCTTTCATCAGATAAAATTGCATTTGCGGATTTTTTAAACGGGACAATTGTTTCAGGAAACAAAGACGAAATGTTTTTTATAAAAAATAATGATGATTTTGATATCGTAAATTGCAATCTCAAAAAAAGTAATGGTGAGGCAGTTTATACAACAGTTGTAACTTCTTATAAAGGAAGAATTTGGGCGGTAGAGGGTTCAACGATATATTTCTCAGCGTTGGGAAGTTATCAAGATTTTTCGACCGAAAATGATGCGGGTTACATCAGTGATTTTTACACAAATACCGATGAAATTTTAGCCTTAAAAACTTACAAGGATTATTTGGCAATTTACAAGGAAAATTCAACCTATCTTTTAAGCGGTTCAACGCCAGAAGATTTTGCTATTATGCCATTTGCTGATAAAGGTGCTTATTCCCAAAACGGTATTGTTTCGGTGAATAACAAGCAATATTTTTATTCATCGGGAATTTATACGCTTGAAGTCGGGGAATTAAATCAAATTTTGTTGGGAAGTGAAATAACTCACGACATAAAAGAGGAGTTTGAAAAGTTTGACAATTCAAGGCATAAAGATGTTTTTGCTATAAATTACGAGGCTAGAAATCAGATTTGGTATTTCATTCCATACAAAAATGACAATTATTTTCATACGATTTGGATAAATGATATTGTTCACAAGGCTTGGTATAAAAGAGTCTTACCGCAAGATGTTACAACCGCTTGTATTTATAAAAAAACAATTTTAACTGCGGACAAAAACGGAAAAATTTACAAGGAAGATATAAATAACTCTTTTAATGGCGAACCAATACAATTCATTTGGAAATCGCCTTTTTTAAGCCTTGGAAATCCAACCGTCAGAAAAACAATTGACGAATTTTACTTCATTTTAGACGAGTCGCAAGAAAATAATTTTACTTATTCGATATTCAAAAATTATGACAGTGAAAGCCAAGATGACAAAGACACGATTTACTCTACAAATACAGAAAATTTAATCTGGAGCAAAGAAAATTCAAACGTTGAACTAAATGACAAATGGTCAGACGAAGAAAATGAAGCAATTTGGGCATTAGACGTAGAAAGTATGTATAAAGCAGAAATTTCGGAAGCAAATTATGCGATACAACTTTGCGTAGAAGGGGACAAGCTTGAAAATAATATTGCCATTATCGGAGTTCAATTTAAAGAAATTTATTGTGAAGATTAGAAAGCAAAAGAAAGGAAAACAAAAATGACAGAAGCAATCGAACAACAATCAGTATCTAAAGAAACTTTGAGTTCAGCATTTGTTCCACAGATTTGGAGTTTAAAATTAAATGCTTTACTTGATAAAAATTGCGTAATGATGCAATGTGTAAACCGCAATTACGAAGGTGATATCAAAAATCAAGGGGATAAAGTAAAAATAATTACGCCTGCAAACGTAACAATTTCAACTGTTGGTGCTGAAAATTTATCTTATAGCGAGCTTTCACCAAGTTCAACTGATTTGGTTATCGACCAAAAGAAATATTTTGCGTTCAAGATTAATGATGTAGTTCAAGCTCAAGCAAATCAAGATATTATGACTGCACATCTTGAAAATGCTAAACAAGCAATAGAAGAAGTTCAAGATTCGTTTTTACTTGGAATGCACACTGAAGTAGACAAAGAAAATACTGTCGGAACTGAAGAAGAGGCAATTGAACTTGATAAAAATACAATTTATTCACAATTTGTTGAATTAGCACTAAGACTTAAAAATTCAAATGCGTTGTCAAGCAACAAAACACCTTGGGTTGTAATTAACCCCACAATTGAATCATACTTATTGCAAAGTACTGAATTCATTAACGCATATAACGTTGCTGATAAAACGATAAGAGAGGGTGCAATAGGTAGAATTGCAGGCATGGACGTGCTTGTAAGCACTAACTTGACTTCAACATCAGGCTTATTCTACGTTTTGGCAGGTACAAATGATGCAATCACTTTTGCATCTCAGCTTGCAAAAATTGAAAGTTTGAGAGATAAAGATTCATTCGCTGATTTGGTAAGAGGTTTGTATTTATATGGTGCCAAAACTGTTCAACCGAAAGCTTTAGCAAAAATGATTGTAAAAGACCCTGTGGCTGTTTCTTCAACAACAGTAGCAGAAAACCCAGTTAATGAATAATTATAAGAAAAGGCAAAAAATTAAAAATTAAATCATCAATTTTTGATTATTGTACTACCCACAATATGTATGCGTTTACCCTCGACGCAGATTTATTCTGCGTCGATTTTTATGAGGAGAATTAAATGTTTAAAAAATTAAAAGAAACAATCGCAGATTTGGCATATTCAGCCGTAAGTTATGCGGAAAACAAATTGTCTACAAGTTCAGGACAAGAGAAAAAACGTATGGCTATTTCTTTTTTGATAAGTAAATTGCCTGTTGCATCACCTTTTAAGCCTATCATAGTCTTCTTTTTGACAGAGTTTATTGATAATGCAATTGAAACAGCGGTGAAATTTATGAATGAAGTAAGAAATGAGGGTTAAATATGTCAGAAGAAAAAATAGAAACAACATCTTTAGCTGAGCAAACAGAAGAAATTCAGTCTGGAAAAGGAACGGAAAATTCAAATATCAAAGAAAAAATCGAGGAAAAACTTGATACAAAACTCGAAAATAAAGAGTTTTCTCAAAATTTGAGAAATAAGTTAAAACAAGATTTGACAAATGTTCAAAATCTTTTAAATTCAGGAGTTATCGACCGTCAACAAGGGCAAAATTTAATGAACTATTTTTTGAGGACGGCGTTTGAAAATAGTACACAAATGGCGGAAGATTTTCCTAAAACAACTTTTGATAAAAACTCTGCATTTCAAGAATTTGAAAAAGAAAATCCGAAATTCTTTTCAGGTGAAGGACGTTTAGAAATTTTGAACTACCTTAAATCTGATGAAATTCAGTTTGACAAAGATGAACTTTCTAAAATCGCAAAAATTGTCGAGCAAGTTGAAAAATCGGCAATAGATAGATATTTAAAGAAAGTAGCCCACGAGGAAAATCTTGAAAAATCTAATAACGAAGCAAAATCAAGACTTCAAGCAAATGCTCAAAAGTCTAATGGCGACGGGAAAAATCTTCAACCTTTTACTCGTGAGCAACTCAGCAAAATGACAAGTGCTGAATTTTTAAAACACGAGCCTTTAATAATGGAACAATTACGAAAAGGACTTATCAAATAGCACTGAATAAAGGCGGAACGCTCTGCGTTCCGCCTTTATTTCAACATTAAAAAGGAGAAATAATGAATTTTTTAGAAATAATTAATAAATGTCTTTGTGAATTAAATTATAAAAAGGTCAATAAATATTCTGAACTAATAAAAAATGACCATTCAAAAATAAAAAACATTTTGAATATCATAAACGCTGAAATTTGCACATTTGATAATTGGAATTTTTTATTAAGAAAACAAATTTTGCAATTACCGAAAAATACGACCGAGATTTTAAACACGATAAACGGAAAAATCAACACGCTTTCAATCGACGGGAAAAAATTTGAGTATACCAATGATTTTGAAAGTTTTATGTTGAATAAAAACGGATTGAGCTCAAAATACAGTGTTTTAAACGACCTTCTTTTATTGCCAAAATTTGAGAAAGACAAAACGGTTGATATAATTTATTATTCAAATAATTTTGTGAAAAGCTCAGACGGTAAAGAAAAGATGCGTTTTGAAGAGGAAACCGACCAATCGCTTATTCCAGAGCCTTTTGTTGAACCGCTTTTGGTGTACGGAACGTGTATGAAAATGAAAGCAAATCCGCAATATGGAAAATTTTCATACTGGTTGAGTATGTATAATGAAAATCTTGCAACAATGCGTTCAAAACTTTGTACTGATGCGGGTCAATCACCAATTATTAAAATAGAAAGGGCTTAAACAAAAAAAAATAGGCGAAACCTAAGTTCTGCCTATTAATAAGATTTTACACTAGCCGAAATATAAATAGCACAATTATAATAGCTAATTTGAAAATTTCTGGCAAATATATTAAGAGTTTTTAACAAATGAAAAAATTAACAACACAGCAGAAAAAATTTGTAAGCGAATATTTAAAATATCTTGACGGGGAGATTGCGGCAAAAAATGCAGGTTATAGGGAAAAGAACCTAAAACAGACTGTTGAAAATCTTCTCTCAAATGATTTAGTTATTCGTGAACTAAATAAACAATTGAATAATCAACTTCAAACCTTGCGTATTCAAAAAGGTTACGTGGTGAAAAAGCTTTTGCAGATTGCAGAATTTTCGCTTGAAGAAGAAGATATCGTTGACAAGGACGGAAATTATACGGGTAAAAGAAAATTACGGGATACATCTGCGGCTCTAAAAGCCTTGGATAGTCTTTGCAAATACGTGTTTGTCAAGGATAATTCCGATTATCAAACGGAAGCAAAAATAATTACAATAAGCAACTTAAATGACAGTAAAATTTAGTAAAACAAGCAATTGGAAAATAAGAAAAATAAAAAGGAGAAATAAAAAAATGCGAAAAAAACAATTAATTGAAGACGCTTTATTGTCTGGTCAAAGTCTTGACGAGTTAATCAAAATCAAGATGAAAGAAGAACTTAAAACTGTTTTTGAAAAAACTGGAAAACTTTCTGCAAAAACACTGAGAGTGATTGATTTAAAAGAAGTTCCGAAAGAGATTATTTTCAGTAAAAAGGCAGTTTTTAAAAAATTCAATAAATCAAATAATACAATCAGTTTTATCAATGGCATTCAAGCAGAAGCCCTTCTAGGACAAGACAATTCGTCCAGAGAAAGACTTTTGAATGCTGAAATTGAAGTGTTTTCAACCGATAATGCTTTTGTAAAATTTGAATATGCTGAAATTACAGACCGCAATTAATGAATTTTGGAATAACTTCAATCATGAAAATTACAAAAAATGCAAGGAAGCTGAAAATTGCAAATATTTTTTGCATATCGCTGAAAACAAAGCCTTTTTTGTTGTTTCTAAAATTGTTTAAAGCTTTGTATTCCATTGCATAAGGTTGGAATGGAAGTTGTTTTTCCAATTCTTCCAATACTTTTGAGAATTTTATTTTGATAAGGCAGTTGTAAGAATCCATATTCAACCACCACAATGAACAGCAAATAAGACCAATAATCGAGAATAAGGCGGGAGAGGTCATTCTACCGAATGCCATACCTTTTGTTAAAAATACGGTTAGTAATAATACAATATCTAAAACGATGTAGAATTTGTTTGTATTAAATGTTCTGTCAATGAATTTTTCTTTTGATTCTGAATACAATTTGTATTGTGCAAAAATAAGTTCTTCGTTTGTCATAAATACTCCTGTCTTTTGTTATCCCAATTTTATAAATTAAAGAGGTAATTGTCAAGAAATGATTAAATTTGTAAAAATAAAAGTAGATAGAAAAAATAAAATTTACAGAAATATTAATTTTTTAGAAGATATTTATAATTTATACAAGCAATATAATAG
>CAZKJV010000076.1:0-7525 GCA_964553175.1 uncultured Muribaculaceae bacterium
TAATTATTTTAATATCTTAATAACGTACACGCAAGTATCTTGCTTAAAATTAACGATTTTCCATTAACTTATCGTAAAATTCTAAATGTTTTGCTGCAAGTTTTGGTTTATTTAATTTTTTGTAGCAAAAAGCTAAATTATATTGAAAATCCGGTTCCGTATTTTTTAGTTCAACAGCTCTTTCAAGATATTTTTTTGCTTTTTTATAATTTCCAAGTCTTAAATATGCACAACCCATGTTGTAATAGCCATAAGCAAAATCAGGTTTTAGGTGTAAAACGACTTTGTAGTGGTCAATTGCCATTAAAGGTCTTTCTTCGTCAAGATAGATGTTTGCAAGGTTATAGTAGGGTTTGTAAAAAGTTTTATCAATAAGAATTGCTCTTTTGAACATAAATGCAGCTTCTGAAATTTTGTTTTGGTCTTGCAATAAATTTCCCATCAATAACCAATCTTCAGCAGATTTTTCTGTTTCAGGTATTGATTGTAGAATTTTCATTGCTTCAACAATATTGTTGTCATTGTAATAGGCAACAGCTTGTTGAGATTTTGTCATTTCTTCTGCAAATGAGCAACTTCCAAAAATGATAAATAGTAAAACTATGAATAACTTCTTCATACAAAAATTATAAATTAAATAAACAAAACCGTCCATAATTAGAAATAAAAAATAACATGTGTAATACTGTAATTGATGTCTCTTTTACTGATTATTCCCCCGTTTATTGCGATTTGGACGGGGGTTCTTTTTGTTTGCGTTTACAAAACTTCATAAATTGCCAAAACCATGGCAATTATTGGGTTTGGAAATACTTTATTAATATGTAAGGTAAAAATACGCTTACAAAATTGGTTTAAATGGTTTTTTAATAACGAAAGTTATTGGAGGTTTCTTAAAATGACAGTTAATTTTGGTATGGTAAATCCAACAGGTTTGAATAACATTATGGATATGCCAATTTTAAATGCATATACAGGTACAGGAATGTTAGCTCAAGGCACAAATTACGGTATGCCTTATATGGGTACAGGTTATTTTAACCCTCAATATCAAATGCAAACAATGCAACAATGGGATAATTTTGGAGTAGGCCGTCAAGTAGCAGCATACCAAAATCAAAACAATGCTCAATTCCAAATGGCTGCTCAAACACAAAATATATCAAGACAAATTCAAATTTTGCAAACAGAAATAAAAAGCGATCACCAAGATAACGTAAAAGCAGAATATAATAAATTGTTGGCAGCTGTAAAAGCATCTTATGGTTCACAAATCGCAAGTGGCGTAAGTGCAGAAGAAGCAGAAGCTCAAGTAAAAGCATACGCAGAAAGATTATACGCACAACAAACAGGTGCATACATAACAGATGATATTAAAAATAACTCATCAGGTTCATTCTGGTCAGGTGTAAAACAAGTGTTATCATTCGGCTTTGGAAATAAAACAACAGCAGATGAAAATATCTCAATGATAAACGGAACAAAACAAACAACAGCAAATAAAGCATCAAAAGTAGCAGGTAACGTAGTAGGTGGCTTGTTAGGCGGAATTCTTGCAGTAGGTTCGTTCTTATTATTAAAAGGTAAAAAAGCTTAATTAGAATAAAGTAGTTTAAAATATTAAAAATAACAAAAATTGGTCTTTAAATAGGCTAATTTTTGTTGTTTATTGTTTACAAAACTTCACAAAACCTCAAAACCATGGCAATTATTGAGTTTCAAAATACTTTACATGTATGTAAGGCAAAATAAACTTACAAAAATTGGTTTAAATGGTTTCATAATAACGAAAGTTATTGGAGGTTTTAAAAATGGCTATTAATTATACAGGCATGATGAATCCGTACATGTACAACATGGATACAGATACGATTATGAATACGCCTATATTGAGTGCAAACTCTGCAATGGGTTATGGCTACGGAATGGGTATGCCATACGCAGGAGTTGGTACATTTGGCAATGTTTTAAATCCTCAATATCAAATGCAAACAATGCAACAATGGGATAATTTTGGAGTAAGCCGTCAAGTAGCAGCATACCAAAATCAAAACAATGCTCAATTCCAAATGGCTGCTCAAACACAAAATATATCAAGACAAATTCAAATTTTGCAAACAGAAATAAAAAGCGATCACCAAGATAACGTAAAAGCAGAATATAATAAATTGTTGGCAGCTGTAAAAGCATCTTATGGTTCACAAATCGCAAGTGGCGTAAGTGCAGAAGAAGCAGAAGCTCAAGTAAAAGCATACGCAGAAAGATTATACGCACAACAAACAGGTGCATACATAACAGATGATATTAAAAATAACTCATCAGGTTCATTCTGGTCAGGTGTAAAACAAGTGTTATCATTCGGCTTTGGAAATAAAACAACAGCAGATGAAAATATCTCAATGATAAACGGAACAAAACAAACAACAGCAAATAAAGCATCAAAAGTAGCAGGTAACGTAGTAGGTGGCTTGTTAGGCGGAATTCTTGCAGTAGGTTCGTTCTTATTATTAAAAGGTAAAAAAGCTTAATCGTTTACAATAAATATCAAAAGGCTCTTTTTAAAGAGCCTTTTTTTACATTTCATTTAACTCTTTGTCTATTAAATACATTGCACTTCTCGATTCTCCGAAAAGTCTTAATTTTGTGTAAATTTTATATGCAGAAGATTCTTCTTCAAGTTGTTCTTGTAGCATTTCTTCTAAGAAGTTTTGAGTTGTAAAAGCATTTTCTTCTTTAGCCATTATCGTAATATTTTTTATCGATTCCGTAATGTGTTTTTCGTGGGACAAAATTTGTTTTGCTGTTTCTATCGGAGAACGAAAAGTACTTTCAGGTGTAGAAATTTGCATAAGTTCAATTTTTCCGTTTAATACAGTTAAAAAATTGAATACTTTCATTCCATGATTAACTTCGTCTGAGGCTTGTTTTTTACACCAAGAGCCGAATCCGTCAAGTCCGTTTTCAAAAAAATAATGTGCCATAGAAAGGTATAAATAAGCAGAGTAAAATTCTTTGTTTATTTGCATGTTAAGAGCGTTGTTTATTTTTTCGCTAAGCATTGAAATCTCCTTTAAATAATCCGTGAATGTTGCATAAAGCTCTTGCCCATAGTGATTTGCAATCGCATTTTATGCATAATACTGGGTCTTCTTCCGTTGATAAAAATTTTGTTTTGACGTATTTTTTATCACTTGAAATTGCTTGTATAAAATTAATATGATGTTCTTCTGTCATAGGGTGTTTTGTTGCACCGACACGGATTTGAACTCCATCTATCGTTTTTGTAATTATTGGGATATGTTTGTCATTAATACTTTCATCTTCGCTTGTATTTGTAGGAATAAGCTCCATTAGATTTCCACAACAAACCAGTTCTCCATTTCCTTCTGATAAAACTTCTACTAAGTTATGACAAACGTTGCATTTGTATAATTCAAGTTTTTGGGTCATAATTTCTCCTTTCAAATGCAGTATATGGAGAAATATTAAATTTAACATTGGTAAGTTAGCCAATTTGTGATAATATATCGACTATGGATAAGATAAAAAAACATTATGAGGAGTTAATTCTTCAATATAGACATATTTTTGTTTCTGTTTTAAATGCAATGCAAGGTGAAATTAATTCCCTAAAGCATGAGGAAATTCAAAATTTTCTTGATGTGGAAGTAGAAAAACATCTTCAATTGCAAAGAGATTTAGTAAAGGAACGAAGAAAAGATTTTAACTGTAAAATGTGTGGTGCTTGTTGTAAGCTTGCAATCAGTGAATTTTCGCCTGCTGTGTTATTAGAAAAAGCTTCTAAAGGTGATAAATATGCAAAAGAATTTATTTCGACATTTTCACCTTATGAAAAAGAAGAAGATGCCGAAAAGCAATTTCCTTTATATGTTGAATTGTTGAAAGAATCCGGAGAAAAAGTTTATTATTATCATTGTAAAAAAGTAACCGAAGATAATAAATGTTCTGATTATGAAAATAGACCGTCAATATGTAGAGATTATCCTGACAATCCAATTCAAATGCTTCACCCAACATGTGCGTTCATTGGCTGGCATGAAAGTATTCAGAAAATCGTATTGACTATAAAGGCTATAACTGAAATAAGAGAACATTTTAGAAGTGAATTAAAAAAAGGTAATATCTAATTACCGTAAAAGTGGAGATTTATGGGAAAAGTAATTCTTTCGGGATTAAGTTTAACCGAAATTGAAAAATTATTAGAAGAATTAAGAGCTTCAAAATTTAGAGCTAAACAGGTTTTAAATTGGGTTTATTTAAAATCTGTTTCCAGTATTGATGAAATGACGGATTTGTCATTGAAATTTAGAGAAGAATTAAAGCAGATTGCTTCTGTTACTGAAACAAAAATAAAAAGAAAACAAGTAAGCAAAGACGGAACTATTAAATATTTAGTTGAATATTCGGACGGTCAATGTGTTGAAACTGTTCTTATGCGATTTGACAATCGTGCAAATTTAACGGCTTGCGTAAGCTCTCAAGTTGGCTGTGCAGTTAATTGTTCTTTTTGTGCAACAGGTAAAGGCGGATTTGTAAGAAATCTTACTGCTTCAGAAATTGTGGAACAGGTTTTGACAATACAAAGAGATACGGGTTTAAAGGTTACGAATGTTGTATTTATGGGACAAGGTGAACCTTTGTTAAATCTGGATAATGTTTTGAATGCGATTGAACTTTTGAATAAAAATTGTCAAATTGGTTCAAGAAGAATTACCGTTTCAACAAGCGGTATTGCACCAAAAATTCCGGAATTTGCAAAGGCAAATAATCAATCTACGTTGGCTTGGTCACTTCACGCTCCAACAAATGAAATTAGAAACAAAATTATGCCGATAAATAAAAAATATCCGCTTGAAGAAATGCAAAAAGCATTGAAACAATATTTTGAAATAGCAGGAAGACGTGTTACGATTGAATATTTGTTGATAAAAGATTTAACAGATACTATGGAATGTGCTAAAAAATTGGTAGAATTGTCAAATGCAATGAAATGTAATATTAATTTAATTCCATATAATCCTGTGGTTGAAAATGATTATAAAAAGCCGTCAAATAATTCTATAATGAAATTTAAGTATATTCTTGAACATTCGGGCAAAAAAGTAACTGTAAGGCTTGAAAGAGGTGCAGATATTGATGCTGCTTGTGGTCAATTGAGGGGGAAAGTTGAGAAATAATCCCGTACTTGATAAAAATTTAGCTTGTATTGCACGATATAATCCGAATTTGAAGTATAGAATTTTACAAATTCAATCTCTAAAAAACGATATATCTTTTGTTCAGACTGTTTTACATGAACCAAATTTAGTTTATAACGGCACTCATTTACATAACAATTACGGAGCTCAAGCAGAGGCAAAAGAGATTTTTGAACGTACTGACAACAGTGAGTTTTCAATGCATGTTGTTTTCGGTTTTGGACTTGGATATTTGGTTCAAGAGTTTGCTTTAAAATCAAAAGGTATAGTTTTTGTTTACGAACCGGATATTGAAATTTTGGCTACGACATTGGAAGTAGCGGATTTATCAAAAGAGTTGTCAAATAAAAATGTATTTATTTTTAATAATTTTGATGAGTTGAAAAGATGTTATCTTGAAAATTACATTTACAATTCAACCACAACAATCACTTATTTGCCTGCTTATAAACAAATTTTTGGCAAAGAATTAAATGACTTTGCAACACAACTAAATTTTGTGATGGGGTCTGTTATTATTGATATAAATTATACAAAATCAAAGTTAATTCCTGCGGTAAAATCAGTATGCAACAATATGGATTTATTATTAAAAGAACCGCCTTTGAATACTCTTGAAAATATTTATGAGGGAAAAACTGCTCTCATCGTTGGTGCAGGACCAAGTTTGGATAAAAATATAGAAACAATAAAAAAATACCGTAAAAAAGCCATTATTTTTGCAGTGGGACAATCTGCTAAAACTCTTATGGGTAATGGAATTATACCTGATTTTATGGGACTTGTTGAAACAGGTTCACAGATGTCACAAATAGAAAATCTTGATACTTCCGATGTTGATTTAATTTTAGAACCATCGACTTATAACGGTTTGCATATGGCAAATTTTAAAAATAAATTTTCGTATCCATCAAAAAATTCAAGCTCAAATTTGATTTGGACATCATTTGTTAATGAAGACCCTTCAAAATATGTTGCTAGTGGAACGGTTTCGTTTATGATGATGTATTCCGCAATGATTTTAGGGTTTAAGGATTTGATTCTTGTTGGGCAAGACTTAGCGTTTTTAGATGGAAAATGTTATTCAAAAGTGTCGCAACACACAGGACTTGTTTGTGAAATTGATGAAAAAACAGGTCGTACTGTTGTAAAAATTGAAGATTTGCAAAAGCTTACAGATTCTTTATTTAGTAAAGATTCGTTTTTGAGTGATGAAGCAAAAATTATAGCTGCGAAAAAAAGAGCCGAAAGTATGAATAAAAATATGTGCAGTGTTTTGGGTATAAAAGGAAATACTCTTGTTTCTACATTGGATTACGCATCGTTTATTCATCAGTTTTCAGCGTTTGCTAAAGATTTTAAAGATAAGTTGAATTTATATAATACCTCTCTTGAGGGTGCAAAAATAAATGGTTTTGAGGATATTTCTCTGGAAGAAATATTAAAAGATAGACCTGATGTTGAAAGAATTGATTTGAAATCTGAATGCAGTTATGACGTTACGACTTTATTATCAAATATCGGTTCTGAATTGACTTATTTAGAACAAATTTCATCAATGCTAAATTCTGCAAATACTTTAATTTTTAATTATGATAGAGAGTTTAATAACCGCAAAAATATAACAGATATTTGTATAAAATATTTTAAACAATTGATGCTTTTATACATTGATTTGACGGATAATTTTCTTTCAAAAAGCAGGATTTTTGCATTGCTACAAAAATCAAATCAGTTGGATTTGAATTATACGATGAAAGTTAATAAAAATAATTCACATGAATCAATAAGTAAAGTCTATTCAAATTTAAAAAATTACATGAATTCTTTGCAGACAAATATTAGTGAAGTGAAAAATATATTACAAAAAAAGGTAAAAACAATAAATGAAATGCTTGATACAAAGAGTTAAAAAGGCTTCTGTAACAATAGATAATGAGTTATATTCTAAAATTGGTGTTGGAATTTTGGCATTATTAGGTGTTGAAAAAGGTGACACTATTGAAAATGCTCAAAAATTAGCAGAAAAAATAATTAAATTGCGAATTTTTGAAGATGAAAACGGTAAAATGAATAAATCGTTGCAAGATGTAAATGGCGAAATGCTTATAGTATCACAATTTACTCTTTGTGGAGATTGTAAAAAAGGAACTCGTCCAAGTTTTGATAAATCTGAAAAACCGGAGATTGCAAATAAATTATATGAAGATTTTGTTACTATTGTAAAAAATGCTAACATCAAGGTTGGGACTGGAAAATTCGGTGCTATGATGGACGTTGAACTGATAAATGATGGTCCTGTAACA
>CAZKJV010000077.1:0-7415 GCA_964553175.1 uncultured Muribaculaceae bacterium
GTTTTACGTCATCGTTAAAATTGAAAACACTATTTTCATATTCAAATAGTTTGTTATTAATGATTAAATCATTTTTTTTATTTTCTTTTAGCGTATTATTTTGACAAATCTCATCAATTGAAAGATTTATAATATTTTGTGCATAATCTCTTAAAAGAGCATAATCCATTTCGTCTAAATCTTTTCTTTTAAACTTTGGCTCAATAAGATTAGACAAAATTACGTCTTTAAAAACCCTTAAATACTTATCCTCTGTATTTTTAAAACGTGTCAAACGGTCAATAGAGATAATAAGTTGCTCTTTTGTTAGATGTTTAATTTTATTTTCCGTAATAAAATCCCCAATAAATTGTAACAATTTTAATATATTGTACAATAAAAACGCAAATTTTCAAAACACGTTACGTTTATATAAACAAGGGCAAAAGGCATACTTATTTCATGATATCAAATTTAAACAGTATTAATACTAAAAATATTTATGGCGTAAAACCTGCAAAGACAATGTCTAATGCAGGTGTTTCTGCTACTTATGTTAATCGCCCTGCTGTAAGCCCTTCATTTACTGCTTATAACCCTGTTAACGTGCCAAAAACTACGCTAAATGCTCAATCTGATGTTCAAAAATTTACTGATATTTCAGCAAATTTAGATGCTGACGGTAAAAAATCTCTTGATTATTTGTTAAAAACAGGTGTTTTATTAAGCAATAAATCAAACGATAAATCAACAACTCTTGATAATTTGCACAAAATGTTAACAAATGAAAGAGCAAAAGGTTTAGATACAAAAACTATGTTGAATGATACAGTTAAAACGATTGCAAATCCTGCAATTATCACTCAACATTTTGGAAATATTCCGGATAATATTAAAAGTACATTAAAAGAATATGACCCATCAACAACAGAAGTTCCACATTCAGGCTGTTGTGTGGCTGCAAGTATTGAGTATAATCTTGCAAGTCAAATGCCGGCTGAATTCGCTCGTGTAGCAGAGGGTTTATCTTCTGAAAAAATGTCTAGCTCTAAAACAATTGATTTGAAAAACCTTTGTGATAACAAAGACGATGCAAAATGGTTGCTTGATAACTTTAAAATTCCTTATCAAATGAAAGAAAACAATAAGGCAGAAGTTACTCTTGCTCCTGATAAAAATGCAATTTTTAGAGCACACATTCAAACTGTTGATAGAGATGAATTAGAACGTTCTCCACTTGACGTTTTAATGCAATCAACATTTATGAATGTTGGTTCTCAACAAACTTATAATACTTTAAATGATATTCGTGTAGCATCTTTTGGCCCTGGAGACAGAGGTCTTGTAGAAATTGAAAAAACATTCACTGAATCAATCGTAACTGACTCAAATAAAACATCTGTTACGTTCCAAGATGTTCAAGAAGCTACAGATGAAGAAACAGGAAATGCAGTTGCAAAATTAGTAGGCTATAAAGCAGATGCCAACACTGTAAAAAGAAGTTTGTTATACTCATTAGCTCAAGGTCAAAATGTAATTATCGGCTATACTTCAACAGATGACAAAAATAATATCGTAAATGGTCATGAAATTACTGTTGTAGGAGCAAAAACAACTGGCGATGGCAAATTAGTGTTTGTTTGCAATGATACTGATGATGATTCTCCTGAACTTGTTGAATACCACGAAGACTACTTAGTTCCAAGAATTCACCACGTAGGCTTACCGACAGAAGTTGTTGAAGCTGATAATAATTTAAAAGCTATTTCTTAAAATTTTAATGTCAGTCTTTAAAATTCCTCATTTTACATCTATTATTTTTTTGATATAATTTTATCAAAGTGAGGACATTTTATGAAAGATATGATGGATAAAATCTTGCAAATCGAGAAAAAGTATACCGAATTAGGTATTACACTTTCTGATCCTGCGGTTATTCAAGATTATAACAGATTTAAAGACCTTTCTAAACAACGTAAATCAATGGAAGAAACTGTTGAATTATACTACGCTTGGAAAAAGGCAAATGACACTATTGCTGATGCAAAAGAAATGATAAAAGGCGAAACAGATGAAGAAATGAGAGCCTTTTTGAAAGCTGACATTGAAGAAAATGAAGCGAAAATTGTTGATTACGAAGAACAAATGAAAATTTTATTGTTACCTCGTGACCCAATGGATGACAAAGACATTATGCTTGAAATACGTGGTGGTGCAGGTGGTGATGAAGCAAATATTTTTGCCGGCGATTTAATGCGTATGTATATGCGTTTTGCAGATAAACAAGGTTGGAAAACACAAGTTTTGAGTATGACAGAATGTGAAGCCGGCGGAGTTTCTGAAGTTATCATTTCAGTAAAAGGTGATGCAGTTTATTCAAAATTAAAATATGAATCAGGCGTTCATCGTGTTCAACGTGTTCCACAAACTGAATCGCAAGGACGTGTACATACTTCAACTGCAACTGTTGCCGTAATGCCAGAAGTTGATGATGTTGAAATTGAAATCAGACCTGAAGATATTGAAATGTCAACGGCTCGTTCAGGTGGTGCAGGTGGTCAAAACGTTAACAAAGTTGAAACTGCAGCACGTTTATTTCACAAACCAACAGGAATTATGATTTTCTGTACTGAAGAACGTTCTCAATTGCAAAACAAGGAACGTGCAATGCAAATTTTGAAAGCAAAATTGTATGATTTAGAAGTACAAAAACAAACAAAAGAAATTACAGACTTAAGACGTTCTCAAGTAGGTTCCGGCGACAGAAGTGAACGTATCAGAACATATAACTTCCCTCAAGGGCGTTTGACAGACCACAGAATTGGTCAAAACTTAAACGTTTGGACAGTTATAGACGGTGAACTTGATGAACTTTTAAAACTGTTAATTGAATATGACCAAAAATTAAAACTGGAAAAATTGGCAGAAGTAAATTAAATGGAACATCTTAGAAAATGTGCAGGGTGCGGACAAATTTTTGACCGTGAAAAAATGATAAAAATTACATATTCAAAAGATAAAAATGAAATTTTTATTAATCCCGATTCCAAAAAATTTGGCAGATCTGTATATCTTTGCTATAATAAAATGTGTATAGAAAATGCCTTAAAGAAAAATAAAATACAAAAAGCTTTGAAAACAACAATTTCAGAGGAATTGAAAGGAAAATTAATTGAGTTTGAATAATATGCGTGTAAGTGAATTAGCAAAAGAATTAGGTTTAACTAGCAAAGAGGTAATTGAAAAATTAGCTCAAGTTCAAGTTGTTGTAAAAACACATTCAAGCTCAGTTACTCCGGATCAAATCAAAAAATTGAAAGATTTTATTGATGGTGGTTCAAAAGTAGAAGTTAAAAAACCGAAAGCTTTTATAGTAAAAAAAGCAAAACCTGAGGCTAAACCTGAAGTTCAAGTTGTTGAAAAAGAAGAAAAATCAGAAACTAAAGCTGTAGAATCTGAAACAAAAGTTGAGAAAAAGGTTGAAACGGTAAAAACTGCAGAAGTGGAACGCCCTAGAGTTGAAGTTGTTAAAAAAGCTCCTGTAAACCGTTTAGAAATTGTTAGACACGCAAGACCTGTTGATAATACAAACAAGCCAGCAGGAAAACCTCAACGTCAATCTACAGATAAACCACAAAGACCTCAAGGCGGAAAACCTGCAAGACCAACAGAAAATAAACCTATTGAACGTCATATTATTCCGCAAGATATTTACGAAAATAAAGGTCCTGTTTCAAAACATAAACAAGCAGATAAAAGAAAAGATAAAATTTCTAAAGAAGAAGAACAAGAAAGAATTTCTTTAGAAAAAGCAGCTGCACAAAAACATAAAAAACGTTCTCACAAAGAAGAAGAAAAGGAAGCTGTAACACAATTAGTTGTTAATACTGCAATGACAATTCAAGAATTAGCAGACAAAATTCAAAAAACTCCTGCTGAAATTGTAAAATTCTTGATGTTAAACGGAATTATGGCAACGGTTAACCAGTTAATTGATGTTGATGTAATTAAAAAAGTTTGTGCTGAATATGGCTTAGAAGTTCTTGACGAAGATTTAGAAGCTTACGTACAAGAAGAAATTGCTAAAGAAGAAAAGAAAGAAAAACTAAAAGCCGATGAAAAGAACATGGTTCATAGAGCACCTGTAATCAGTATTATGGGACACGTTGACCATGGTAAAACAACTTTATTAGATAGCATTCGTGCTTCTAAACATAAAATTGTTAATACAGAGGTTGGTGGCATTACTCAATCAATCGGTGCTTATACAATTTATCTTGAAGATAGAAAAGTTGTTTTCTTAGATACCCCAGGTCACGAAGCGTTTACTGAAATGCGTGCCAGAGGTGCAAAAGCAACTGATATTGCAATTTTGGTAGTTGCTGCTGACGACGGTATTATGCCTCAAACTATTGAAGCTATTAACCACGCAAAAGCAGCTGAAATTCCAATTATTGTTGCAGTAAACAAAATAGATAAAGCAGGGGCAGATCCTGATAGAATTTTGACTCAATTAACCGAACACGGTCTTGTTCCAGAAGCATGGGGCGGTGATACTATTACTTGCAACGTTTCAGCTTTACAAAGACAAGGTATTGATGAATTATTGGAATATATTCTTTTAGTGGCTGATATGGCTGATTTAAAAGCAAATCCAAAAGCAAATGCATCAGGTGTTGTTATTGAAGCAAATTTAGACAAAGGAAAAGGTCCTGTTGCAACATTATTAGTTCAAAACGGAACATTAAGTGTTGGTAACTGCGTTGTAGTAGGTACAGCATGTGGACGTGTAAGAGCATTATTATCTGATTCAGGTGAAAAGATTAAAGATGCTGAACCGTCAACACCGGTTGAAATTTTAGGTTTGACAGAAGTTCCGCAAGCTGGTGATTCTTTTGAAGTTGTTGCAAATGAAAAAGAAATGAAAGCTATTATTGAAAAACGTAAAGAAACTGAACGTACAAAACGTTTAGACGAAATGTTACCTGCTCATATAAGAAAAGAAGCAGTTTCAGGCGAAGAAAATATTCCGCAATTGAACTTAATCATTAAAGCAAACACTCATGGTGCTGCTGAAGCTGTTTCACAAGCAATTGCTCAAATGGAATCAACTGAAATTGCGACAAAAATTATTCACGTTGGTGTAGGTGATATTTCAGAAGCTGACGTAATGCTAGCATCAGCATCAAAAGCTTTGATTTTAGGTTTTACTGTAAAAGAAGACTCAAATGCTCTTGCTGCTGCTGAAAGAGAACATGTTACAATTAAAAAATATGAAATTATTTACCAAATCTTAGAAGATATGGAAAAAACAATGTTATCATTGCTTGAACCGGAAATCAAAGAAGTTGCACTTGGTAAAGCTGAAATCAGACAAGTATTCACAATCGGTAAAACAACTAAAATTGCTGGTTGCTATGTACTTGAAGGTAAAATTTTACGTAATAAAACTGCGGTTCTTGTTAGAAATGGTCAAGAAATATTCCGTGGTGCAATTGATCAATTAAAACGTTTTAAAGATGACGTAAAAGAAGTTGCACAAGGTTTTGAATGCGGTATTTCTTTCGCTAAATTCAATGATATTCAAGAAGGTGATATTATTGAAGTTTCAACAACAGAGGAAGTTGAACGTCAAAGTTTATAGTAAAGAATTAAGGGTGAAATTATGAGTAGTAATTTACGCAACGAAAGAGTTAGAAAAGAATTAATGCGTGAAATTTCTGATATTTTAAGAAAAGAAATCAGAGGTTTGGCTGGTGTTGTGTCAATTACTGACGTTGAAGTAAGCCATGACAATTCTTTTGCAAAAGTTTTTTATAGCGTTTATGGTTCTGATGAACAAAAAGAAAAATCAGTTAATATAATTAACCAAAACGTATCTAAAATTAGATATGAAGTTGGTAAACGTATTCGTTTAAGATTGACTCCGGAATTAAGATTTATTCAAGATAACTCTATAGAAAGAGGTTCAAGAGTTAACGAAATTCTTGAAAAAATTTCTCGTGGTGAGGTTTAATTGTTTGGATTTTTAAATGTTTATAAGCCGATTGGAAAAACATCACATGATGTTGTTGCTTATTTTCGTAAAATTTTAAAGATTAAACAAATTGGACATACTGGAACATTAGATCCTTTTGCTGAAGGAGTTTTACCTGTTTGTATAGGTAAGTCTACAAAACTTATTGAATACTTACCAGATGACAAGTCTTATTTAGCTTATATTCAATTTGGAAAATCAACTGATACTTACGATACAGAGGGGAATGTTATATTTTCTTCTGATAAAAAAGTGGTTAAAACTGAAATTGAGGAAGAATTAAAGAAGTTTTCAGGAGAAATCGAGCAAATTCCGCCGATTTATTCTGCGATAAAAGTTCAAGGTAAAAAGCTATATGAATATGCAAGAAGTGGGGTTAAAGTTGAAATACAACCACGAAAGGTAAATATTTCTAAAATTGAACTAAAAGAATTTGATTTTGAAAACCAAACTGCACAAATTTATATTGAATGCTCAAAAGGTACATACATTCGTTCTATTGCTAATGATTTGGGCAAAAACTTGGGTTGCGGCGGACATCTTTATAAATTAATCAGAACATCTGCGGGTAAATTTATTGTAGAAAATTCAATAAAATTAGAAGATTTTACAAGCATTGAAGATGTTGAAAAAAATTTGATAAATCCAATAAGCATGTTAAATTTGGAAACTTATAACTTAAGTGAGTCAGAACTCAATAAAATTAAGTATGGACAACCTTTACTTAACAAAACTATTAAAAGTGTTGATTTTGTGATTTTGGTTTATAATGAAAGAATAAGAGCCGTTGCAAAAGTTGATGGCGATTATATAAAGGCAAATAAGGTATTTAATGATGATTAAAAAAATATTAGGGATTTGTGTTTCATTATTCTTGTCGATTTCTATGGCAAATGCAAAAGATTTATCGTTATATTGTGCAGAACCACATGACATGTCACTAAAAAGTACTCGTTTTTTAAGTACAATTACAGGATTTACACCACTTTCACAAGCGATTGCAAATTCAATTGTAAAAAAAGAATTGGTTAAAAGTACTGGCACAAAAGGTTATAAAGTTAAAATGAAATCCTTTAGTGCAAACGATTTGGCTGCAGGTCGTTTTAAATCATTAGAAATCACAGGAAAAAACTTGAATTTTGACGGAGTATACGTTTCAAATTTAAACGCAAAAACTGTTTGTGATTTTAATTACATTAAAGCAACTCCAAAAACAGTTACATTTATTGATAATTTTCCAATGACTTATTCAATGACTATTACTGAAAATGACTTGAGAAAAACTGTTCTATCAAAAGATTATTTAACTTTTTTGAATTCTCTAAATCTAAAATTTAGTGGTATTAGTCTATTTGAATTGAAAGATGTTGATGTTAATTTAAACAATAATAAATTACAC
>CAZKJV010000078.1:0-7322 GCA_964553175.1 uncultured Muribaculaceae bacterium
GCTATAATTAATTTATGCAAAATAAAATTTTAATTGTTGATGATAATGAAGTAAATATAAAACAACTTTCAACTATTTTAGACAATGGAAGTTGTGTTATTACGGTTGAAACAAACCCTATTCAAGCAAGGGCTTCTATTATTTTGCAACAGCCAGATTTGATTTTACTCAATATCAACATGCAAAAATTTAACGGAATTGATTTATGCGAAAGAATTGTGAAAGATTCTCTTGTCCCAAAAGTTCCGATTATTTTGGTTGGTTCTATGGCTGATGAAAGTTCGGTTATTAGAGGCTTTCAAGTTGGAGCAGTAGATTTTATCGCACCGCCGTTTAAGGCTTATGAAGTCAATGCCAGAGTTTCTGCGTATATAAAAATGTTTGATTTGCAATCTCAACTTGAAGAAAAAAATGCAAAATTAGAAGATGTTGTTGAATCACAAAACAAAACAATTTCAGAAATGCAAATGGCAATTATCTTTTCACTTGCAAAGCTTGCTCAATCTCGTGATGATAACACAGGGAAACACTTGGAAAGAGTTCAAAAATATTGTCATGTATTATCAAAACAATTAGCGGAAAATTCAAAATATAAAGATTTGGTTACTGAAGATTTTATAAAAAATATAGTTTGTGCTAGTCCGTTGCACGATATAGGAAAAGTTGGTATACCCGATTCTATCCTATTAAAACCAGGGAAGCTTACATCTGAAGAGTTTGAAGTTATGAAAACTCATACCGTGTTAGGTGCTGAAACTTTAGAAGAAGTTTACAAAAAATTCCCTAAAAATGAATTCTTAAAAATGGGTATTGATATTGCAAAATATCACCATGAACGTTGGGACGGAAAAGGTTATCCCGACGGCTTGTCAGGTGAAGAAATTCCTCTTTGTGCAAGAATCATGGCTATTGCAGATGTTTATGATGCGTTAAGTTCAAAACGTCTTTACAAAGATGCTTTTGACCATAAAAAATGTATGGAAATCTTATGTGAGGGCAGAGGTACTCAGTTTGATGAGGTTTTAATCGATGCAACAGTTGAAGTGCAAGAAGAATTTGCTTTGATAAATCAACTTTACAATAATGGTAGAATTGTTAAGAATTTTAATTAAGAAATATGAATAAAGTGTAAAAAGGTTGATAAATCCATTCTGATTGGTTTTGATGGAAATATCTACGTTTGTAATATAGGTCATATGACCTATATTTTGAATGCAAATTAAACAAAAGTTGACTTTAAGTGTAAAAAGTACTATTATTATAAAATAAACAGCGAGATATTAGATTATATAGGTAAGAAAAATGAATATGAAAGTTACGCAAATTGGCTTTACTTCTTTACCTCAAGTAAGAAAAGCCCAAACAAATAATATATCAAAAAATAATAGTGTTGTAAGTACACCAATTGCACCGCAAAAAGCAGATACTTTTACTAAAAGTGCGTTTAATCTTAACGATGCGATGACATCTTTGGGTAAAATAACTGTGAAAAATGAAATGGGTGTAAACACTCCTAAATTTGATGCCGTTCAATTAAATTATTTACAAAATGAATTGACTCGATTCCCTGCAAAATGGAATTCTGTAAATGCTTTAGCAAACAAAAATCACATTAAAGGGGTTGACGTTGTAAGATTTTCAAAATTGGAAACTGATAGATTAGATGTTATTAAAGAATATTCTGATTTCAGCACTCACAAGGGAAGTCCAAGATATAGAACAGCAAATTTGATGGAGTTTGCAAAAAGTGATGTTTCTACACAAGGTTTGAAAAATGCTTTACCTATGGGTAAAACAAGTTTATCTCCAAAAAATATTTTGCTTTTAGCAAAATCTAAAACTCCTCAATTTTTAGAAAAAGCTTCAAATGTTGTTGCAGAATTTGAAAAAGATGTTTTAGATAATAAAGTTTTGCAAATAGCGTTTGCTCGTGATAATTCAGACAAAAACGCTTACAACGTTATGGCAAAAAATTACAAAAATGAACTTCATTCAGTTTTGTTAGATAAAGATTTGAACAAAGAAGCTGTTGAAACTTTGTCTGTATATCGTTCAAAAGCAGGTAAAACTTATGAAATCAAAAAATCTAATGATTTAAGAAATAACACTATTTCAAAAGTTAGAATGGAAATTGATTCTTCAAATTATCCTGTTGTAACAAATGAAGTTAGAGTTATCAAGGATAAAAATAACAAAGTTTTGAGAACTGAATATACTGCACCATCTGAAGTTCCAGGTGTTTTTGATATTCAAGTTAAATATCCGAACGGAAAAGTTGATGTGGTTTCATCAGGTAAAGTTGATAAGAAAAACGGTATTACTTCAATCAAGAAAAATATGGTTTCTCTAGACGGAACAAAAACTGAATATTTATATGAAAATGATGAAAATGGAAATAGAATTTCAGACTATAAAATCACTGATAAAAATGGTAGAGTTCTTTTGAATAAAAGTGCTACATTTGAAGTTGTAAGTCCTAATAAAATCATTTCATCAAACAACGATGATAAATATGAAATTTTACTTGATGAAAAATCAATAAAAGTTACAGATATGAAAAATCCTAAAAGAAATGCTGTAATTGATATTGATAAGAAAATTCAAGGTAATAAAAAGAAAATTTTGGCATCATTAAAACAAATGCCTGGAGAAGAGTTAATTAAACTTTCTCAATCAACAAAAACTCTTGTAGGTATTGATTCTCCATTGGAATCTTTCTATCGACCTGCTGATAAATCGATTCATTCAAGCGATCAATTATTTGTAATTTTGCACGAATTGGGACATGCAAGAGATATGAGAGATGTTGATATGTCTTCAAGAGAAGCTTATATGGAGTCTTTCGGCAAAACAGTTTTCACTAATACAAAATTAGAAAAAACTTTTGAAGAAGAAAAAGCTAATTTTAATAAAGCTTTTCCAGATGCTCAAAGAGACCATATTGATTATTTCATTAATACTTTAAACCACTATGGCGGTGCTTATGGCGGTTTGAGAGAAACAATTGCTGAGGGTAATGCTATTTTGAATACTCCAAAAACTATGGATATGTTGGCAATTCGTACACAATATTTACAACAATATTTCCCAAAAACAATTGCACAACTTTCAACTTTGGTAAGCAAAGAGGTTGAAATGCCAAGTGATGATAAAATAGCTCACAAAAATAAATCTCATAGACCAAATAAAAATAAACATAAAGTTGCGTAATGCAATTTTATGAGGTTCTTTCGTTAAACTAATACACGATAGAAGATATAATCTAATATCTTTCCCAAACAATTGTTTGGGAATTTTTTTGTTTTTTCATGTAATATATTGATATAAGTACATTGAAAATAAAATACAAGGTAGTTTTAACAACATCCCGATAATCTTGAGCGACAAAAGAGAAAGGGGGTGGTGTTGATGGCTAGAAAAACAATAAAAGATATCCTAATGCTAGTAAGATATCTTTTATTGTTTCACTAATCATCTAAGGGACGACAAGTTAGTTAAATTATTTCGGATTTTAGTCAACTCCCTTGTATTTACATAATAATGTATTTTTTAAATTTTTCAACCCTAAGTAATGTAAAAAGAGGTCATATGAAAAAATATTTTATTTTAGTTTTAAGTTTATTTTTAGGCTCCTTTTGTTGTAGTTCTGTATTTGCAAATGAAAATGCGGTTCAATTTGAAAAGTCGTCTATTAATTTAGCTAATGCAAAATCTCAAGCCGATTCAATTTCAAGTAAATATAAGTCTTTAGAATATTTTTACAAGTCATTGGTTGACAATCTTTCTCTAAATTTGTTGTCTAGTGACGAAATCACAAAATTAAAAGAAGAAAATTCAAAAATTAGAAATTCTTCTAAAAATTCTGATTATGTAAATACAGAAGTTATAAAAAATGAAATAGCGTTTTTGAATAAGTTTTTAAAATCATCAAAATCGACCGAAAAATTGGCTAGTTTAACTGTTGCTCAAAAGGTTTCAATAAAAAAAGATTTATATAATTTAGAAAATTTGAAAGCGTCGTTTTTTCAATTAGCAACGCAATCTAAACGATTAAGTCTTTTGATTAAATCTCAGTCATTTTTATCCGTTTCGTTAAAAGATGATTTGCAAAAAATGCAGGAAATAAATACTTTGTCGATAAAACAAGTTAAAAATATTACGATTTTATTGGAAAATTTAGATTTTGCCTTAATGAATGCGGGTCAGCAACTTAAGTAAAATTTAATAATAGCTCTTTTTTACGGTATATTTTATAATTCCAACTTCGGGTTTTAAGTTGTTGATAAAAGTTATTGTAATTGGCGTTCCAGCTTCAAGTTTTGTATTAAATTTTGTCGTTTTTGCAAGTATGCAAATTCCGACAGCAGTTGTTGTGTCAGGTCTTAGCTTCATTGAATTTCCTGTGAATTTTGCGTTTGAAATAACTGTTCCAAGTCTGAAAGTTCCTGTAACTTCTCGACCTTTTCCTAAAATTCTTTCTGCACTAATTGATTTTAGAGGTGCAATTCCGTGCGGATTAGATAAAATTATAAAATTTGTAGTGTCGTTAAAAATTATTTCGTTAATGATAAATTTTATTTGTTGATTAAGTTGATTTTTTTGCTTTTTTTTCATTACTATTGTTGCTGAAAATTTTGTGCCGGCTTTAATAATTCCGCCATTTTCAAGTTTTAAATCGCTTGGCATAACAAATAGAAATTTTTCACCGACCTTTAAAGAGTTTAAGTCTGTGTCATTTGCGACTTTTAGAGTGATTTCATATTGTAATTGTGGGGTTTTATTGTCGATTAATTCTACTTTGTATGGCTGTTGGGTTGGAATTCCGTCAGTTTTTTCTTCAAGGATATTTGTGTATCCTGAAGTTATTATTGCGGTAAAAATTATAAAAATTGATAGAAATTTCTTCATTATTTTTTATCGTAGTGTCTTGTCTTGATTTTAGTATAAGCTGATTTAAGTAATTTATCAAATTAAAATTTTATTTTTTTATTTTATTTGACGTATAATTTAATTGAAAAAAGGAGATTGTTGTGAATTTTATAAAAAATATGCTTAAAAATTTGGCTGTTTCAATTTTTAATACATTGTTTACAGTGTTTATTTTGTATTGGAACGTCATGACGATAATTAACGCTTTTCAAACTCCTGATGCTGATTGGCATCAAGTGTTTGTATATTTGGCATGTTCGGTTGTAATACTAATTATTATGTGGTTTATGGCAATTCTAAAATTTTTAAGAAATTTAGTTTTTATCGTTCTTGTTTTATTGTTAATTTTCTGGTGCTGTTTACCTCAATTTTTACCGAATATTTCAGATGGAATGTGTGTTACAATGGGCTCTTGCAAAGAGGGTTCAGAAGTAAAAACAGTTTCCGGAAAAGTTGTTATAAATCAACCGTCTTGTGTTAAAAATGGCTGGCAATGGAATGCTGATAAAAAGACGTGTATGACAAAAATGAAAAAATGAAAATAAATGATGTTAAAATAGCAATAAAAAATCCCGAATTTCGGGATTTTTTATTATTTATTCTTTTGTTTTTGAATTTGGAAATTTTGGTATTTTAAGGTCAGGGATATTTAGCTCTGGAATTTTCCAAGGAGCTTTTTGCTCGGCTCTTTCCCTGTCTTCAGTAAGCAAGGTATTTAATCTTGCGATTGTTTTAGGGAAATATTGTTGTAAATATTGAGTTCTAAGTCCTAAAACTTTGTGAGAACGAGGGGTTTCAAGTATGGCGTTGCTTTCTGCAACTGTTTCTTGAAGTCCGCCGTAAACTCCACCGTAGTGAGTTAGAGAATTGATAAAGTAGTCGATATGTTCTCTTTGAGCATCAGGGAATGCGTCGTTGAAAGATTTCTTTTCTCTTTCAAAAGTTTCAATAAGCTCCATATCTCTAGAAATCATTGAAGTTTCGGAATTCACTACGTCTAGTAAGTTAAGGGTCTGAAAATCCTTTGCGTGTCCTTCTTCGTGAAGTACAACAAACATATCATCACCGGAATTAATTGAGTGGGTTTTTGCTGAATAATATGATTCAATTACTGTATCAATTCCAATAAGTTTGTCGGTTGTTTTGCTCAATGCAATTAATTGGTCGCCAGGCATTTGTTTTAATATTGGAATTAGGGCTTCCTTTTTCCCTTCAATTGTGCTCAAGTCGATTTGTGCTGTATTAGTTTCATCTTTATCATCTTTTACTGTCAAGACGTTATCTTTTACTGTCATCGTATAGCTTTCATCGTTAAAAGATGATTTGAAAGTGTTTTCATTAACAACCTTGAATGATTTTTTGTTATTCATTAATACATTACCTTCTTTATCGGTAATTTTGTATCTCATATAACGATTTCCGTCCGGAGTATCTCTGTATAAATATTCGGTTTTTGTTCCGTCCGGAGATTCCATATTTCTTTTTACTGTAGTTTTTCCGTTTTTCTTTTGGTCAACTTTGCTGGTATTTTTTGTACCATCTTCGGTTAAAACTTCAACATTGTATAAGCCTCCGATTTTAGATGGTTTGATGTATTCTCTGGAAATCATGCTTCCGTTATCTTTTATCTTTGAACGGATTTCGTATGTTGGAACAAAAGCTTTTTTGTTATCAGATAATTCATATCTTGTTCTTGAAAGAGTATTTGTTTCCAAGTCAAAAGCTTCACGTTCTCTAAAACATACGTTATCTTCTGTCATAGATTCTGTTAATTTTTCAATTGAACGAACGCTTAAATCTTTGTTTAATACGTTAGTTCTCATAGTTAAGTTGAAATCTAAAGATGAAAGTGTGAACGCTGATAGATCATACTTGTCATTTCCAAGTACCATCATATAAACTTTATCTTTCCCTTCTGAGAGGTCTTCCATTTCAAGAGCTTGTTTTTTTATTGTGTCAATTTGTTCGGGTTTGAACATTTTTACGATTTGTACGATATTTTGTGCAGGAAAAGCTGAATCCATTAACTTTCTTGCTTGTTCTAATTGTGCATTTGTTAATGTTTTTAATGCAGTTTGGTCTTTTTCTGATGGATATTTTTTGCAAATATCCTCTGGCAATTCTGAGATTACCTCATCCGCATTTGTTTTTGTTGCAGTATCTAGAGTACCGTTTTTTGAAGTTGCACGCAAAACATTATTTGCAAATAAAGAGTTTTCCGGAGTTGCATTCAAATCCACTATTCCACTAACTTGGTCTGATGCAAATACATTAAGCGTTTCGTCATTTTTTATGTTTTGTGTTGTTTGTTCAAGATTTGCTTGATTTTTTAGTTTTGGTGAAAGATTTCCTATTTCGTTAGCTGACATTTTTATTCCTTTTTTATTTTATTT